>CAZPZQ010000046.1:0-16162 GCA_964590745.1 uncultured Mycobacterium sp.
GGCCGCGCAGCGTCGGCAACTTGCGCACCTCACGACCGAGCAGTGCCTGGGCGAACCGATCGGCGTCGTCGAGGATGGCGGTGGCGTCGTCGCGGTTCAGGTCGCCGGCGGCCAGCAGGTGCCGCCTCATGAGTACGCACCCCGAGACAGCAGCACAGCGTCGCGGCCGTCGTGCTCGCGCAGCAGCACGTGCACGCTCTCACTGCGCGCGGTCGGCACGTTCTTGCCCACGTAGTCGGCGCGTACCGGTAATTCGCGGTGGCCGCGGTCGACCAACACCGCCAGCTGGACCGCGGCCGGCCGGCCCAGGTCGCGCAGCGCGTCCAGCGCGGCGCGCACCGACCGGCCGGCGTAGAGCACGTCGTCGACCAGGATGACCAGCGCGTCGTCGATGCCGCCGGACGGGATCGAAGTGGTCTCCAGCGGACGCGGCGGTTTGATCATCAGGTCGTCACGGTAAAGCGTGATGTCCAGCGCGCCGTGAGCGACGTTGCACGGCTGGCCACCGCAGAACTCACGGATCTTTCCGGCCAGCCGCTCGGCCAGGCTCACTCCGCGGGTCGGGATGCCCAGCAGCACCACCCGCTGCGGCCGGGACGGATCGTCAAGCGCGGTTTTCTCGATGATCTGGTGCGCAATACGGGAAATAGTGCGGTTGACGTCGGCCGCGGACATCAGTTCCCGATCGCCCCGATCGGAGTCGGCCTGCTCTCCCGCACCGCCGTTAGCGCCCATGCGAAACTCCGGGACCTCCTTCTCCGCCTCACCGGACGGATCGTTAAAGGATGTCGAACTGTCGGCAGCCTAACACCCGGTCCGTCCAGCCCCAACGGTTAGCCTGAGCCGGTGAGTCTCACTCGCAATCAAGCCTCCATCCGGGAGGCCTGCGACGCCGGCCTGCTGGCCGGCGCATTGACGCTGGTGTGGCAGCGCGGGGAAGTACTGCAAGTCAACGAGATCGGTTATCGCGACATCGAGGCGGCGCTGCCGATGCAGCGCGACACGGTATTCCGGATCGCATCCATGACCAAGCCGGTCACCGTTGCGGCGGTGATGAGCCTGGTCGACGCGGGCAAGCTGGCATTAGACGATCCGATCACCCGCTGGGCACCTGAGTTCGCGGCGCCGACTGTACTGCTCGACCCGGCCGGGCCGCTGGGCCGGACCGGTCCAGCGCAGCGTCCGATCACCGTCGAGGACCTGATGACCCACCGCGCCGGCCTGGGCTACAGCTTCACCGTGACCGGGCCGATCGCCCGGGAGTACGTGCGCCTGCCGTTCGGGCAGGGGCCCGACGCCTGGCTTTCCGCGCTCGCCGACCTGCCGCTGGTGCACCAACCAGGTGAATGGCTGACCTACGGCCACGCCATCGACGTGCTCGGCGTGCTGCTGTCCCGAATCGAAGGCAAGCCGCTACCGGAGGTGCTCGGCGAGCGGATCCTGGATCCGCTGGGCATGGTCGACACCGGGTTCTTCCTCTCGCCGCAGCAACGCGGCCGCGCCGCAACCATGTACCGCCTCGCCGATGACAGCACCTTGCACCACGACGTGATGGGGCCCCCGCCCGTCGCGCCGCCCACTTTCCCCAACGCCGGGGGCGGGCTGTGGTCCACCGCCGACGATTACCTGGCTTTCGCACGGATGCTGCTGTCTGACGGTGTTTTTCGCGGCGAACGAGTGCTGAGCGGTGAGTCGGCGCGGGCGATGCGCACCGACCGGCTCACCGACGAGCAAAAACGCCGGCCGTTTCTGGGCGCCCCGTTCTGGGTCGGCCGCGGGTTCGGGCTGAATTTGGCGGTGGTGACCGATCCGGCCAGGGCACGGTCGCTGTTCGGACCCGGCGGAGCCGGAACATTCAGTTGGCCCGGTGCCTACGGCACCTGGTGGCAAGCCGACCCGGCTGCGGACCTGATTCTGCTTTACCTGGTCCAAAATCATCCGACGCTGTCCGCCGAGGCAGCTGCGGCGGTCGCGGGCAACACCTCGACGGCCAAACTGCAGACAGCGCAACCGAAGTTCGTCCATCGCACCTACGCGGCACTCGGTCTGTAGCCCAGGGACCCGAGACTGCGCGGTTTCGATGCGGCGACTGCGGGTGTACGGGCACGGGCACTCAGTTCGGCGCCGCCGAACGCGTTCGGTGCGCGGCCTCCATCCGTTTCAACGCCGCCTCGGTGAACACCGACAACCCCAGCTCGGGGTTGTAGCCATGGATTTCCTTCACGTCGAGTTCGGCCAGGAAATACAGGATTGCTTTGGAAACGACCTGCCCGGGCACCAGTATCGGGAAGCCGGGCGGATAGGGCACCACGAATGTGGTCGACACCAGGGTCCTGCCGTCGGCGATGCGACGCCCGGCATCACCGATCAACAAGTGCTCACGGTCAGCCTCGTCGTAGCCGGCGTAAAACGCTGATCGCATGTCGCCGAAAGCGCTAGCGACATCCGGACGAAACGCGGTGTCGAATTCACTGAAGTCGGGCAGCGCCGGCAAATCTTCGGTGATCTCGACGACCCGTCGTCGCTGCAAAGCCAGATCGTCGGCGCTGATGCTGGTTTGGCTGCGCTCAAACTCCGTCGACACCCGGCGCAGCGCATCGAGCAGGTAGTGCACGCTGGACCAGGTGACTCCGATGGTGAAGATCAACAGCACGCTATTGATCGACGTCTTGTTGATCTGGATGCCGAACCGTTTCATCAGGATTTTCTCGCGGAAGTCGTATCCGCTCATCCCGGTCTTGCCGATGAACAGGGTGACCCGCGTCGGGTCGAGCACGAACTCGTCGGACCGCCACGCTTCGTTCCACTCCGCCAGCGCACCCTGGCGGACTTGCCGGTAAGAACTGACCGTCGACGCCCGGAACTCGTCGGGCACCAGGTCGGCCTCGTCGAGGATGCGAAACCACCTGCTGATCAACGGATCACGGCGAATCCGGTACCGAAACACCAGGGCCATGTTGTAAACCCGGCGAACCAACTGGAACCCTTCGATGTCGACCTGCCGACGGGCCAGGTCCAGGGAGGCCAGCAGCTGCTGGTTCGGTGAGGTCGAGGTATGCGTCAAAAATGCTTCGGCGAAAGCGTCCCGGCTGCGTGAGTTGAAATCCTGGTCGCGCACATGGATCATCGACGCCTGCCGCAACGCGGAGAGCGACTTGTGGGTGGAATGCGTCGCATACACCCGCACCCGGGCCGACTGCGGGTCGGGCAGCAGCCGATACTCGCTCCACCGCGCCCGGTCGACGCCGTCCATCGCTGTCCGCCACCGCCGGTACTCTTCGGCGTACCGCTGTGACGACAGCACGGACTGCAGGTTATCGGCGGCGACCATGGCGGTGCGGTGTCGAGCCCACGGCACCGCGGTGGCAAACGCGTACCACGCTTCGTCCCACAGGAAGCAGATGTCCGGCTTGATCGCCAGAACCTCCTCCATCACCCGTTGCGGGTTATAGACGATGCCATCGAAAGTGCAGTTGGTCAGTAGCAGCATCCGCACCCGGTCCAGCTGACCGGCCGCCTCCAAATCGAGCAGCACCTTCTTGATGGTGTACAGCGACACCGCGCCGTAGATCGCGAACGGCGGCAGCGGGTAGGCGTCCAGGTACAGCGGGTACGCGCCGGCGAGCACCAGGCCGTAGTGGTGCGACTTGTGACAGTTGCGGTCGATCAGCACGATATCGCCGGGTCGGGTCAGGGCTTGCACGACGATCTTGTTGGCGGTCGATGTCCCGTTGGTGACGAAGTAGGTGTGATCGGCGTTCCAGGTGATGGCCGCTTTGTCCATCGCGGCGCGAATGGTGCCGTGCGGATCCAGCAGCGAATCCAATCCGCCGGACGTGGACGATGTCTCGGCCATGAAGATGTTACGGCCGTAGAACTCACCCATGTCCTGCAACGACTTAGAGTTGAAGATGCTGGCACCCCGCGCGACGGGCAGGGCGTGGAATTGGCCTACCGGTTCGGCCGCGTAGGCCCGCAATGCATCGAAAAACGGTGTAGCGAACCGCTTTCGGATGCCGGCAAGCACGGTGCTGTGCAGGTCGGTGACATCGTTGAGCCGATAGAACGTCCGATCGTAAACGTCGGGTTCGTCCTCGGTAGTCGCCGCGATGGACTCGTCGGTCAGCAGATAGAGGTCGATGTGGGGCCGCAGCTCGCGGATCCATTCGCCGCATTCGGTGGCGTCGTGGCTACAGTCGACGCTCACTGCGTCATCGTTGGCGCCGAGCAACGTGGTCATCAGCGGTAACCGGTCCCCGGACCGCAGCGGCAGATCAGCACGGACGATCGCGGCCTGGATCTCCCCATTCAGCGCGACTGCGGTAACGGCGTCCTCGACACTGGACACCACGAGCAAGTCGAACTGCATGTCGTCGAACGGTTCACGCAGGGCCCGCAGGCTGTTCGCCAGGCTGTCCGGCGCCTCGGCCGGCGAATCGTCGGCCAACAGCACGGTATAGAACTGCTGTTGTTTGGCCCGAGCTACCAGTTCCTGGTCGGCGAGCGGTGCTGACGTGTCGAACAGCGCCGCCTGGTCGCCGTACTCGGACAGCAGCCGAACCGTCAGCGGTACCTCGTCGGCGAGCTGCATCGTTTTCCGCTCAGCCAGGTAGTGCCGGAACACTGCCAAGCGCCCGGCGCCGGGAAACAGCCAGTACCGTTCGTAAGCACCGATCCGGTCCAGCAGTCGCTTGGCGCGAGCGAGGTGGTGGGTGGTGTCTAGCCCGGCCCGGTTCGCCTCTGCGAGCTGGCGGCAAGCGTCGTCGAACAGGTTCCAGGTGTCAACCCGTGAGTACGACGGGTTGGCGACCGCCGCCAACGCAGAAACCCGCAGCCGTCGCGGCCGTTCGCCATCTCGCGTCATATCGCCAGTGTGACCCGCGGCCGGACGGCGTGTGACGGTTTCCACTGCCGGGAGGGCGGGCGCGGTCGCACAAGAGTGCGAACCTAACATCACATATCACCGAGAGTGGCTACCAAAGATGAGATTAATGCCATGATCGCGACCGGACCGCCACTCGGTAACCTCGGCATCGTCGTCGACACGATCGACTACGGGAAAGGCTGACGTGAACGCTGACGGATACGGCGCCGTGATCGCTGGGGCTGAAACGACCGAAGATGTATGCGACCGGCTCACGGCCGCAGGACATCAGGCGACCGTGCAGAACGGGTCGGTCGTTATCGACGACGGCCAAGCCACCGCCAGCCCATTCGAGGGCATCAATATGATCGGCGACCACTTCTTTCTCTGGTGCATCCGCGACCAGGACGGCGAACTGACGCGATGCGTGCCCCGGGGACCCAAGGGGAGTTGTCCTCCTCGGCATTGATCCGGCGTCGGCCAGGCCCCCGCCAGTGCTCGCCCGCCCGGTAGGGTCATCACCAGGTCAGCACCAGCCGTGACGGGCGGGCCGGGCCCGTCGAACAGAATCCGTGTCGGTGGGTGTCTCTGGTATTCGAACATAGATGCGTTCGGATGCGCGGGAGGACATCGCGGCGGCCGCCGGGCAGGTCAACGGTTATGCGTCCGCACCGGGAGCGTCGTCGTCCAAGCGCTGCATAGCTTGCGCCGCCGTTCGGATATGCGGCGTTACCAGCATCAGCTGGCCGAGCACGCCGTTGACGAAGGCCGGCGACTCGTCGGTGGACAGTTCTTTGGCCAGCCGCACCGCCTCGTCCACGGCAACCGGCTCCGGCACATCGGTGGCATGCAGCAGTTCCCATACCGCCACCCGGAGAATGGCTCGGTCTACCGCGGGCAACCGTTCCAGCGTCCAGGCCTGCAGATGAGTCGCAATCAGATCGTCGATGTGAGCGGCGTGTTCGGTGACACCGCGGGCCACGGCGGCGGTGTAGGGATGCAACGGCGCGACGCCGGACTGCCTCTGGGCCAGGGCATCCCGCGTCTCGGCCGCCTCCGCCGGGGTCAGGCCGCGGGCTTCAGCCTCGAACAGCAGGTCGATCGCACGCTTACGGGCCTGATGTCGCCCCTTAACCGCCCTCGCGGGCTTGGCCTCCCCACCCGAGGGCATGGTCAGGCCCGGTCACACATTGACTCGACCCAGGTAGCTGCCGTCGCGGGTATCGACCTTCAGCTTGTCGCCGGTGTTGATGAACAGCGGCACGTGGCTCTGCGCACCGGTTTCCAGGGTCGCCGGCTTGGTGCCGGCACTGGACCGATCGCCCTGCAGGCCGGGCTCGGTGTGGGTGACCTCCAGCTCCACCGAGACCGGTAGCTCGATGTACAGCGGTGCGCCATCGTGAAAGGCCACTTGCACCGGCATGCCTTCGAGCAGGAAGTCGGCGGCGCTGCCGACCATCGACTCCGGCAGCGGGTGCTGCTCATAGTCCTGGCTGTCCATGAAGACGAAGTCTGCGCCGTCTCGATAAAGGTAGGTGGTGTCGCGGCGGTCCACCGTGGCCGTCTCCACCTTCACGCCGGCGTTGTAAGTCTTGTCGACTACCTTGCCGGAGACCACATTCTTCAGTTTGGTCCGCACGAATGCCGGCCCTTTGCCGGGTTTGACATGCTGGAATTCAACGATTTGCCATAGCTGGCCGTCGATCACCAGCACCAGCCCATTCTTGAAGTCGGCAGTTGTCGCCACGGTCTCCTACATCTCCTAGACGGTGATCAGTTCCTTCGGGAACCTGGTCAGCAGTTCCGGGTCTTGCCTCGGGGTATCGGCCACCACCAGCGTGTCCTCGATGCGGACACCGCCACGATCGGGCAAATAGACACCGGGTTCCACGGTCACCACGGCACCAGCAGGCAGTGTACCGTCCGCTAACGCGTTGATTCCCGGCGCTTCATGGATCCGCAGACCCACCCCGTGGCCCAGCCCGTGACCGAAATATTCACCGTAACCGGCATCCGCGATCAGTTGACGCGCCGCGGCGTCCACCTCGCGCAGGCAGGCGCCCGGTTGCAGCGCGGCCCGGCCGGCGCGCTGGGCCGTCGCAACCAGTTGATAAATCTCGCGCTGCCAGTCGGCGACCGAGCCCAGCACGAAAGTCCGGGTCATGTCGGAGTGGTAGCCCGCTACCCGTGCGCCGAAGTCGATCTTGACGAAGTCGCCGGCCTGCAGTGCTGCATCGGTGGGACGATGGTGCGGGATCGCCGAGTTCACGCCGGCGGCGACGATCGTCTCGAACGACGCGGCGTCGGCACCGTGGTCGAGCATCAACGCCTCCAGTTCGCGGCCGACCTCACGTTCGCTGCGTCCCGGGCGTAGGCCGCCGCGGTCCACCAGGTCGGTCAGGGCGGCGTCGGCCGCTTCGCAGGCCAGCCGCAGCAGCGCAACCTCGCCGGCGTCTTTGACTTCCCGCAGCGCCTCCACGGCGCCGGATGCCCGGACCAGCCTGGAATCGTCCGCCGTCGCGAAGGCCGCGGCCAGTGCATCGAATCCATCCACGGTCACCACATGGCTTTCGAAACCGAGCCGGCGCACGCCGGTCGATGCGGCCCGGCCGGCCAGATAACACCCGCCCGTCCGGTCGATGACCACCTCCAGGTCGGGCGCCTGCCGGGCCGCCTGCGCCCGGTACCGGCCATCCGTCACCAGCACCGCTGGCCGCTCATCGGCGTACACCAGCAGGGCGCCGGCCGACCCGGTGAACCCGGAGAGGTAGCGCACGTTGATCAGGTCGGTGACCAGCATCGCATCCAGGTCGGCGGCAACGATCCGGGCGCAAAGATTGTCCCGGCGCGAAGAATGTGTCACGACCTGTGACGCTACTCGCTACGCTGATGCCTCATGACTAACTGGTTGGTGCGTGGGCTGGCGTTTGCCGCCCTGATGGTCGTGGTCCGTTTGATCCAGGGTCTGCTGATCAACACATGGGAGTCGCAAGCCGGGCTGATCAGTTTGACCCTGCTCTTGGTGTTCCTCATCGTGGTGGTGATGTGGGGTCTGCTCGACGGCCGGGATGACGCCAACGCCAACCCGGATCCGGACCGCCGCCAAGACCTGGCGATGCGGTGGCTGGTGGCCGGTGTGGTGGCCGGATTGGTCAGCGGTGCCGTGACATGGCTCGTCTCGTTGTTCGACAAGGCGCTGTACGTGGGCGGACTGATGAACGAACTCACCACCTTCGCGGCCTTCACCGCGCTGCTGGTGTTCGCGCCGGCGATGGCTGGAGTGGTGGTCGGCCGCTGGTTGGTTGATCGCCAATACGCGAAAGTTCCGCGCCGCCACCATGGGTTGGCCGCTGACGACGAGGACCGGGCCGATACTGACGTGTTCGCCGCGGTCAGCGTCGGCGGGGATTCGCCGACCGCAGAAGCCGGCGGCGCGGCAGCGCCCACCGCTGCCCAGCGCGGTGCGGATCCGGTCGCCGACTGGCCCACCGAGGAGTTCCCCGCCGACGCTGAGGAGTCGACCACCGAGTTCCCAACCGAGTCCGCCGAACAGCCGACCACCGAGATCCCATCCGAGCAGGAAAACCGCAACGACGAGAGCACCTGAGCCGAAGCGTACAGCTCAGGTCGACGGCTCCGACGCGCCAGTCAAATAGCGCAACGCCAGCAGATAGCCCTGCGCACCCAGTCCGACGATCACCCCGGTGGCTACCGGGCTCAGGTAGGAGTGTCGGCGAAAATCCTCGCGGGCATAGACATTGGAAATGTGCACCTCGATCAGCGGCGCGCGCAGTTCCGCGCAGGCGTCTCGCAACGCGACCGAAGTGTGGGTGAGCCCACCGGCGTTGAGGATCACCGGCTCCGCCGCGTCAGCGGCTTGATGGATCCACTCCAGCAGTTGCGCCTCGCTATCGCTTTGCCGCACAACCGCCTCCACGCCAAGTGCGGCGGACTCCCGCTCAATCAGCGCGGTCAGGTCATCATGGGTGATGTCGCCGTATACGTCGGGTTCGCGGCGGCCCAGCCGACCCAGGTTCGGGCCGTTGATGACGTTGACCCGACTCACTGTCTGTCCAACTTGACGCGCTTGCCCACCTCGGCGTAGGCGCCGGCAATCATGGTCGGATCTGGTCCCTCCAGCCAGCCCGGCCTGGCCAAACCGTCGAGGACGATGAATCGCATGACGCCGGCCCGGGTCTTCTTGTCCCCCATCATGTATTCCAACAGATACGGCAGCGCATCAGTGTAGTAGCTGACCGGCAGACCCAGCGACATCAAAATGGAACTGTGCCGGTCAGCGGTGGCGTCGTCAAGCCGCCCGGCCAGCCGGGCAAGTTCGGCGGCGAAAACCAGCCCCACCGACACCGCATGACCATGTCGCCACTTGTATCCCTCCACTGCCTCGATCGCATGTGCCAAGGTGTGGCCGTAGTTGAGGATCTCCCGTAATCGGGCTTCCCGCTCGTCGTCGGCGACCACCTTGGCCTTGACCGCGACAGCGCGTTGAATCAGTTCGCCAAGCACATCGCCGGTGGGGTCGACGGCCGCCTTCGGATCCGCTTCGATGAGATCGAGAATCACCGGGTCGGCGATGAACCCGGCTTTCACCACTTCGGCCATCCCGCTCACAATCTCAACGGGCGATAGCGTCTCCAGGGTGGCCAGGTCGATGACGACCGCGTCCGGCTGGTGAAACGCGCCGACCAGATTCTTGCCTGCCTGGGTGTTGATGCCGGTTTTGCCGCCGATAGCGGCGTCCACCATCGCCAACAGCGTGGTGGGTACATGCACGATCGAGATGCCGCGCAACCAGGTCGCCGCGGCGAATCCGGCGACGTCGGTGGCCGCGCCGCCGCCGAGGCTGACCAAAGCGTCCTTACGCCCCACTCCGATTTGGCCGAGGACATCCCAGATGAACGCCAGCACCTGCACTTCCTTGCCGTCCTCGGCGTCTGGAATTTCAATGCGGTGCGCGTCAATGTCTTTATCGGCCAAGAAACGTCGGATGCCCTCCGCTGTTTGAGTCAGCGTCGGCTGATACAGAATGGCCACCCGGTGCCGTCCGGCGAGCAGGTCGGCCAGTTCGCCGAGCATGCCGGTGCCGATCAGCACGGGGTAAGGCGGATCGGTGGCCACTGAAATGGTGATCGGCTCGGCAAGATCGGTCATTTGCGTCCTTTGATCCGGCGGGCGGCCAGGGCTGCGGCCGTTGCGGGTGTCGGTGCTGAGATCGGCGGCTGCTCGTCGCCGGCCGATCGTGGCGTGTCGGCGTCGAGTCGGGACAGGATATAGCGCACCACCGCCCGCGGGTTGCGTCGGTTGGTGTTGACCCGAATGGTGGCGACGCGTCGGTACAGCGGCACCCGCTGTGCCATCAAGGTGCGGAACTTATCGGCTCGATCGGGTCCGGCCAGCAGCGGGCGCACCGTGTTGCCGCCGCCGGTGCGGCGTACCCCTTCGGCGGCATTGATCTCCAGGAAGACCACGGTGTGGCCGGCTAATGCGGCCCGCACGCCGGGACTGGTGATAGCGCCGCCGCCGAGCGACAGCACGCCGTCATGGTCGGCCAGCGCCGCCCGCACCACCTCTTCTTCGATCCGCCGGAACCCCTCCTCGCCGTCGGTGGCGAAAATATCGGCGACACTGCGGCCGGTGGCGGCCTCGATGGCGAGGTCGGTGTCGAGCATGTCGACCCCGAGCGCTTTGGCCAGCCGCCGCCCGATGGTGGACTTACCCGCTCCGGGCAACCCCACCAACACCGCTTTGGGGGCCATCGCAGGCCTATCCGGACACCGGGGCTTGGTTACTGACCGGTTGGTGGTCAGCGATCGAGCGGCGGTACGCGTCGATATTGCGCCGGGTTTCCGGCAGCGAGTCGCCGCCGAACTTCTCCAATGCTGCCCGCGCCAGCACCAGCGCCACCATGGCCTCGGCCACCACCCCGGCCGCCGGCACCGCACACACATCCGAGCGCTGGTGGATTGCCACCGCCTCGTCGCCGGTCGCCATGTCGACCGTGGATAGCGCCCGCGGCACCGTGGAGATCGGCTTCATCGCTGCCCGCACCCGCAGCGGTTGACCGTTGGTCATTCCGCCTTCCAGCCCACCCGCCCGGTTCGTGGAGCGGACCACACCACCCGGGCCCGGGTACATCTCGTCGTGAGCGGCACTGCCACGTCGACGTGCGGTGGCGAACCCGTCACCGATCTCGACACCCTTGATCGCCTGGATACCCATCACCGCACCGGCCAACTGGCTGTCCAGCCGGTTGTCACCGCTGGTGAATGAGCCCAGCCCGACCGGCAGGCCGGACACGACGACTTCAACCACCCCACCTAGGGTGTCGCCGTCGGCTTTGGCCGCCTCGATCTCGGCGATCATGGATCGCTCGGCGGCTTTGTCGAACGCGCGTACCGGACTGGCGTCGATCGCGGCTAGGTCGCCGGGCTGCGGCGGCGGGCCGTCATACGGATCCGACGGGCCGATCGATAGCACGTGCGAGAGCACCTGCACATCCAGCGCCTGGTCCAGGAAGGCGCGCGCGACCGTCCCCGCGGTGACCCGGGCGGCGGTCTCGCGGGCGCTGGCTCGTTCCAGCACCGGACGGGCATCGTCGAAGCCGTATTTGAGCATGCCCGCGTAGTCGGCATGCCCCGGCCGCGGCCGGGTCAGCGGTTCGTTCCGGGCGCCGCCGGTGCTGTCCAGGATCTCTCGGTCGACGGGGTCGGTGGCCATCACGGTCTGCCACTTGGGCCACTCGGTATTGCCGATTTCGACGGCGATCGGGCCGCCCAGGGTGATGCCGTGCCGTACGCCGGCCAACACGGTCACCGCGTCGGCCTCGAACTTCATCCGGGCACCGCGACCATAGCCGAGGCGGCGGCGGGCAAGTTGGGCGGCGATGTCGTCCGAGGTGATCGCTACTCCGGCGACCATGCCCTCCAGCACGGCCACCAAGGCGCGGCCGTGCGATTCACCGGCGGTGATCCAACGCAACACGTGTCCCATCTTCCCACGTTGGTTGGTGCGGCGTGGCTGCCGGAGCCCGCCGCTCAGCGTCCAGATTGCTCAAAGGTAGCCGCGGGACTGTGGTGTTGAGACGATCAGCAACCGTTGGCAACGGTTAAGGATTGGTGCCGCGGTCCCGAATCAGATAGGTCACCGCGTCCGGGCCGTTGATGGCGGAGTTGACGGCGTCCAGCGGATTGCCCATCTTGCCGATGACACCATCGAGAATTCCCTCGAAGTCCTGGTCTTGCGGTTCAATCACCACCAGTGGTATCTGACCTGGCATCGGCAGTGATTCCGGGTCGGGCAGGCTGGCGCGCAGCGAATCGGCGTTGCCACCGGATGCTTGGGTGAACAGGCCAAGCCATGCCGCGGTCGCGTCCATGCCCTCGGCGTTGGACAACTGAACAGCCGGAACCTGCACATCGGGCAACGACGGAGCGGTCACCTTGGCGGCGACCACGGTGCCACCCACGACGAGCGCACCCGCGGTAATGCTCGCAATAACGGCTCGGTTCATGGTCACCCCCTCCGCCGGCCGATCAAAGCGCCGATTTTCCCGACACTTCATTCGCATACTACCTGAAAACTGACTGAGCAGTAAAGACGACTTGTTCACTTGCTACACCAACGTCAATATTGCCGTCGCGACGCGGCTAGGGCGTCGGTGAGAACACCGCGAGCCCGACGGCCGCCATGCTGGTCAGGCACATCGACGGCCCGTGCGGTACGGCACGTTCACCACGCAGTGCCAGCGCTGCCAGCGCCCACAGCGCGGTCAACAACGGGGCCGCCAGTGCCGCCAGCAGCCACGGCCCCACGCCGAAGCCGGCCGTCAGTGCGCCGAGGCCGGCGGCCAGTTTGACGTCCCCGCCGCCCAGCTCGCCCGGTGCGGCCAGGTGTACCAACAGATACGCTGCGGCCAGCGCCGTCGCCCCGGCGAGCGCTGGCGCGCCGCGACCGGCGGCGGTGGCAACGATCAGCGCGGCCACCGCCCCGGGCACAGTCAGCCAGTTGGGTAGCCGGCGCTGACGGATGTCGTAACCGATCAGCGCGGCCAGCCAGACCACCGACAGCACGGACAGCACCGCCAGCCCCGCCCCCACGCCGGCAGGTTATCCCGGCTCAGCCAGAGCGCAAGTCATCGCCTGGCGTGGTGCCGGCAAGCCGGTGAACAGCTCCACCTGGGTGTAGGCCTGATGCAGCAGCATCTGCAGCCCGCTGATCACGGTTCCGCCGGCGTCGCTGACCGCGGCCGCCAGCGGCGTCGGCCACGGCTGGTATATCGCGTCCAGGAACACCGGGATAGCCACCAGTGCGGCTTCGTGCCGGGCGGCCACCTCAGCCGGAACGGTGCTGACCAGGGTCTGCGCGGCCGCCACGGTATCGGCCAGTGCTGGGTCGTCGAACTGGCAAAACCGAGCCGGCACCCCGACGCTGATGGCCAGTTGCACCACCCGCGCCGCCTTGCCGGGGTCGCGCGCGACAACAGTCAGGCCGTCGACCCCGAGTTCAGCCAGCGCCACCACCGCGGCGGGTGCGGTACCGCCGGACCCCAGCACCACCGCTTTCCCGGACGCCGACCCCAGCGCCCCGGCCACCCCGTCGATGTCGGTGTTGTCGGCCAGCCAGCCGGTCGCGGTGCGCACCAGGGTGTTGGCCGAGCCGACCAGTTCGGCCCGCACGGTGCGGTCGTCGGCGAACCGTAAGGCGGCGAACTTGCCCGGCATCGTCACCGAGACGCCCACCCACTCCGGCCCGAAACCGCCGACCACCGCGGGGAGTTCAGCGGCGTCGCACTCGATGCGGTCATACGTCCAGTCCCGCAAGCCGAGCGCCCGGTAGGCCGCGAGGTGCAGCTGCGGCGAGCGGGAATGCGTGATCGGCGAGCCGAGCACAGCCGCGCGTCGGGCGCCGCGCTGCACGCGGCTAGCCATACCGTTGCTCATCGCGCGCTGTCGAGGACACCGTTGTGTTCGGCCAGTTCGATATTGGCCAGGTGTTGTTGGTAATCCCGGGTGAACAGGGTGGTGCCCTCGTCGTCGATGGTGACGAAGTACAGCCAGTCGCCCGGTTCGGGACGCTCCGCCGCGTGCAGGGCCTCCTCGCCCGGCGAGCAGATCGGCGTCGCCGGAAGCCCGGGGAGCAGGTAGGTGTTCCACGGCGTACGCTGCGCGCGGTCACGATCGCTGGTGGCCACCTCCCAGCGGTCCAGCGGGTAGTTAACCGTCGAGTCGAACTCCAAGGTGCGGTGCAGCAGCAGCCGGTTGTAGATCACCCGGGCCACCTTGGCGAAGTCGCGCGGTTTGGACTCCCGCTGCACCAGCGACGCCACCACCAGCACGTCGTAGGGAGACATCTGCAGGAAGCGGGCCGTGTCCGACAACCCGGAGCGCCCGTAGGTGTCGGTCCCGGAAACGATCAACGTCGCCAGAATGTCCTCGGCCGACGCGGCCGGGTTGACGTTCCAGGTGCCCGGAGCGATCAGACCCTCCAGCCGACGGTGGTCGTGACCCATGACCGTCACCTGTTCAACCGCCCACGGCGGGACCAGGAGGTTCGCTGCCGGACTGGTGCTCGCGGCGCTCCGCAGGTCGGCCACCTGGACGCAGTGCCGATCACCGTCCAGGTCCACGCAGCTGGCCTCGGAAATCAGCGAGAAGATGCCCGGTGTCACCGCGTCGGTCTTCATGTCAGTGGTGTCGTCGAGCTGACGTCCTTCCGGGATAACCAGTCGGCCCACCCGATTCTCTTTGTCGGTGAGACGCTGCACCGCCGACGCCGCCGGGATCTCGGTCCGAGTCCGGTAGAAGCCGGGCTGGATCGCCGCCATCTTGGCGTCGCCGTACGCGGCGTCGACGAACGCCTTGACGGTGGCGACCACGTTGTGCCGGTGCAGCGTCTCGCCGATCATGGTGGTCGAGTCGCCGGCGTGGATCTCGATGACCAGGTCGCGTTTGCCGTCGCCGCGATAATCGGTGACCGGCCCGGTCAGGTTGCGCCACAACGCGGGGCCGAACAGGATCGCCACCACCATCCCCGCAAGCAGCCCGGTGGTCAGGCCGGCGGCGACGCGCCGTCGGCGGCGGTACCGCCTGGCCCGCGCCGCCTGACGCCGGGTCATCCGGTGCCGCGGCCCCACTGCGGCGGGTTTGGCGCGGTGCCGGGACTTCCCTTCGGTCGACTTCCCGTCAGCCATCGTCGGCTCCGCCGGGCGGGGGCGACCCGCTGCGACGCGCGTCCAGCCAGCTCTGCAAAATCGTCACCGCGGCGGCCTGGTCGATGACCGCGCGCTGGCGCTTAGACCGCATGCCGGCCGTGTGCAGTGCCCGCTGCGCGCTGACCGTGCTGAGCCGTTCGTCGGCTAACCGCACCGGGGTGGGCCTGATCCGGCGGGCCAGCGCGTCGGCGACGTCGATCGCGTCCTGGGCGGCGGCGCCGGTCCGGTCGGCCAGGGTGCGGGGCAGCCCGACCACCACCTCAACCGCCTCGAATTCGGCAACCAGCTCGGCCAGCCGGCGCAGATGAGAACCCGATGGGTGTCGGTGCACCGTTTCCACCGGAGTGGCCAGCACACCGTCCGGGTCACTGCAGGCCACCCCGATGCGCACACTGCCCACATCGACCCCGAGACGGCGTCCGCGGCCCGGGTCGTCGAGACCGCCGGGCCGGTCCGGAGTGCGGTGCCGCGGCGCTGTCACGACGGCTGGCTCCGCTCGATAGCGGATCGGACCGCTTCCAGGGCGCCGGCGATCCCGGACGGATCCTTCCCCGAGCCCTGGGCCAAGTCGGATTTTCCACCCCCCCGGCCGGCGACCGCTGCGGACACCTCCTTGATCAGGTCGTCGGCCCGCAATCCCAGCTGCTGTGCGGCTGGGTTGACCGCGACGACGAACGGTACGCCTTGGTCGGCCTCGGCGATCAGCGCCACCACCGCCGGGTCGCTGCCCAGCTTGCCCCGGATGTCGCCGACCAAGGAACGTAGGTCGGCGGCGGTCATCGGCCCGGACATCCGCTGCGCCACCACCCGCACGCTGCCGATACGGTCCGCGTCGGCGGCCGCCGCGCCGGCGGCGGCGCGCGCGCCGGCCAGCCGGGCGCGCTCGAGTTCTTTCTCGGCGGCTTTGAGCCGCTCCACCAGGTTGGCGACTCGAGCCGGCACCTCTTCGGACGGCACCGTCAGCGACGACGCCCGGCCCGCCATCAGCGCCCGCTCCCTGGCCAGGTGCCGGACCGACTCCAGCCCCACGTACGCCGAGGGGAAGACTTCCGGCGTGCCGGCGATCGATT
>CAZPZQ010000047.1:0-15734 GCA_964590745.1 uncultured Mycobacterium sp.
CCGCGCTGGCGTCCCGGGCGCGCAAAGCCCCCGGCTTTGCGCTGCTCGGTGAGAAAGGCCAGTCCCGCGAGCTCACGCTGGAACTCAAGACCGTCGCCGACGTCGGCCTGATCGGGTTTCCCTCAGCCGGTAAATCAGCACTGGTGTCAGTGATCTCGGCGGCCAAACCGAAGATCGCCGACTACCCGTTCACCACCTTGGCGCCCAACTTGGGTGTGGTCTCCGCTGGCGAGGACACCTATACCGTCGCCGACGTGCCGGGCCTGATCCCGGGCGCATCGACCGGACGCGGGCTGGGCCTGGACTTCCTGCGTCATGTCGAGCGGTGTGCTGTGCTGGTGCACGTCGTCGACTGCGCCACCGCCGAGCCGGACCGCGACCCGGTCTCCGACATCGATGCGATCGAGGCCGAGCTGGCAGCGTATAAACCAACCCTGCAAGCGGATTCGACGCTGGGCGACCTGGTTGAGCGGCCGCGTGCGGTGGTACTCAACAAAATCGACGTCCCGGAAGCCCGCGACCTCGCCGACTTCGTCTACGACGACGTCGCCGACCGCGGTTGGCCGGTGTTCAAGGTGTCCACGGTGACCCGGGAAGGGTTGCGGCCGTTGATCTTCGCACTGGCCGATATGGTTTCGGCCTATCGCGTATCGCAACCGGAGCCGGTGCGACGGCGACCGGTGATCCGCCCGGTTCCGGCCGGCGATACCGGATTCACCGTGCAGCCAGACAGCCACGGCGGTTTTGTGGTACACGGGGAACGTCCGGAGCGTGGGGTTCACCAGACCGACTTCGACAACGACGAGGCGGTCGGCTACCTCGCCGATCGCCTAGCACGGCTGGGCGTCGAGGACGAACTGGTGCGGCTGGGCGCGCAGCCCGGCTGCGCCGTGACCATCGGCGAGATGACTTTCGACTGGGAGCCGTCGACACCGGCCGGGGCGGACGTCGCGGCAGCCGTGCCGCCATCGAGAAGAGGCACCGACGCCCGGCTGGATCGCAGCGATCGGATGTCGGCCGCCGAACGCAAGGCGGCGCGACGGGCTCGCCGCGAGCCGCGAGATCGGGACGCATGAGTACCGCCCGGGACGCCATCCGCGCCGCCCGCAGCGTCGTCGTCAAGGTCGGCAGCACCGCCTTGACCACCGGCGCCGGATTGTTCGATGCCGACCGGCTGGCCGGGCTCGCCGAAGCGATCGAGGCCCGGATGAAAGCCGGCTCCGACGTGGTGATCGTGTCTTCCGGTGCCGTCGCCGCCGGCGTCGGACCACTCGGATTATCCAGGCGCCCAACAGATCTAGCCACCAAGCAAGCTGCCGCCAGCGTCGGACAGGTCGCGTTGGTGAACGCGTGGAGCACCGCCTTCGCCCGCTATGGCCGAACCGTCGGACAGGTGTTGCTCACCGCGCATGACGTGTCGATGCGGGTGCAGCACACCAATGCCCAACGCACCCTGGACCGGCTGCGAGCACTGCATGCCGTCGCGATCGTCAACGAGAACGACACGGTGGCAACGAACGAGATCCGGTTCGGTGACAACGACCGGCTTTCCGCGCTGGTGGCCCACCTCGTCGGTGCGGAGGCATTGGTATTGCTGTCCGACATCGACGGTCTCTACGACCGGGATCCGGGTAAGGGGCCGGCGCGCCTGATCACCGAGGTGTCCGGGCCGGCCGACTTGATCGGCGTGGTGGCCGGTCGCAGCAGCCATCGCGGCACCGGCGGCATGGAGTCGAAGGTGTCCGCGGCGTTGTTGGCTGCCGACGCGGGGGTGCCGGTACTGGTCGCCGCCGCCGCCGACGCGGCGACCGCACTGGGCGATGCGGCGGTGGGTACGGTGTTCGCCGCCCGTTCGCATCGGCTGTCGGCGCGCAAGTTCTGGGTGCGTCACGCTGCCGACACGGCCGGACTGCTGACGCTGGACGCCGGGGCCGTCGACGCGGTCTTGCGCCGACGCCGTTCACTGCTGCCGGCGGGCATCACCGGGGTGGCCGGGCGGTTTCACGGCGGCGACGTTATCGAGCTGGCCGGTCCGGACGGCGCCGTGGTGGCAAGGGGTGTGGTCAGCTACAGCGCCGCCGAACTGGAGACCATGGTCGGGCGCTCCACATCGCAGCTACCGGCAGATCAGCACCGGCCGGTGGTGCACGCCGACGACCTCGTCCCGGTCTAACTTCCCGGCCTTCGTCCGGCGAAATGGCCGTTTTAGGGGGCCGTTATGTCTGCTGGCGCGGGATAACCTCGCGCTAGGTAACCTGGCGTTAGGCCGCTTGTGAGCGACGTCATAGCCAGGAGGATTCATCGTGTCAGCGCCGTCCGTTACGACCCGCAGCTACGATCCGATCGATCTGTCCTCCCGGGCGTTTTGGTCCAGCACTGCCGCACAGCGCGAGCGCGCATTCGCGGTGCTGCGGACCGAACGGCCGGTGAGTTGGCACCCGCCAGTCGAAGACGCTCTGATGGCAGATCCCGACGACCCGGGCTACTGGGCGGTCACCCGGCACGCCGACATTGTGGCGGTCAGCCGCAACAACGAGGTGTTCCGGTCCGGCAAGGGGGTGCTATTCGAAAACATCCCTGAGCAGTTGTTGGAAGCCTCGCAGTCCTTCCTGGCCATGGACGCGCCCCGGCACACCAAGCTACGCAAGCTGACCAGTAGCGCGATGACCCCCCGGCAGGTCCGGCGGATCGAAGATTCGATCAAAGCGAACGCCAAGGCGATCGTCGAAGAGCTCAAAGCCGCCGGCAGCGGAGTCGACTTCGTCGAGCACTGCGCCAAGCAGCTTCCGATGCGCACGCTCTCGGATATGGTCGGCATTCCCGAATCCGACCGGGAGCGGGCCGCGGAGGCCGCCGACGCCGCGGTGTCCTGGGCTGACGACGTCTACCTCGACGGCCGCAATCCGCTGGAGGTCTTGGTCGAGAACCAGGGCTACCTGCATCAACTGGTCGGTCGGCTGGCAGCCGAACGCCGCGACCACCCCAGCGACGACCTGATCAGCAGCCTGGTCAACACCGAGGTCGACGGCGACCAGCTCAACGACGCCGAAATAGCCGCCTACTTCGTGCTGCTCGTCGTCGCCGGCAACGACACCACCCGGCAGGCCACCAGTCACGCGATGAAGGCACTCACTGACTTCCCTGACCAGAGGGCATGGCTGCTAGCGGATTTCGATAACCGCATTGCCAGCGCGGTCGAGGAGTTCCTCCGGTGGTCAACGCCGGTGATGACCTTTCGGCGCACCGCCGCAACGGATGTGGAATTGGGCGGTCAGTTGATCCGGGCCGGCGAGAAAGTGGTGATGTTCTATCCGTCGGGCAACCGCGACGAGACAGTGTTCGAGAATCCGAACCGATTCGACCTGAGCCGGGATCCCAACCAGCACGTAAGTTTCGGGGGTGGTGGAGCGCATTACTGCCCGGGGACACACGTGGCCCGGGCCCAGTTGCGGGCCGTCTTCGGCGAGCTGCTGCACCAGTTGCCGGACATTCAGGCCGGTGACCCGTCCTATGTGCCCGGAAATTTCATCCACGGCATCCGCAGCATGCCCTGCACCTTCTGATCGCGCTTCTTTTTTGCGCGAGGGGGCCGGGCTAATCGCCGGGAAAGCGCACCCCGGCGCCCAGTTGGCCGAACTGAATTCCGGTGGCATCCTTTCCGATCGACGTCAGTAACGCGACGGCGATCAGTACCGGAACGATGGTCACCGTCAACGCGAACGGGTAGCCATGGGAGGTCGCCAACTGCTCTTGGATCGGCAGGTTGAACGCGGCCAGCAGATTACCGAGCTGATAGGTGACCCCGGGATACAGACCGCGGATCGCATCCGGTGACATCTCGGTCAGGTGCGCCGGGATGACACCCCATGCGCCCTGCACCGCGAACAGCATCAGAAACGAACCGAGGCACAGCATTCCGGCGGATCGCGACTGTGCGAACAACGGCACGATCGGCAGTCCCAGCAGTGCGCACCAGATGATGGTGTAACGACGGCCGAACCGCTGGGACAGCGAGCCGAAAATCAACCCGCCGATAATGCCGCCGATGTTGTAGGCCACGACGATCCACTTGGCCGTCGTGCTGGCCAAGCCGGCACCGTCGCTGTGGACGCTGGACAGAAACGTCGGGTACACATCCTGGGTGCCGTGGCTCATCCAGTTGAACGCGGTCATCAGCAGCACCAGGTAAAAGAACCGCCGAATGACCTGCGGGCTGGCTAGCACATCGCGAATTCTGGTGCGGGTCAACTGCATCCGGTCTCGAGTGGCTTCCCACACCTCGGATTCCTCCACGTGGTACCGGATGATCAGGCTGACCGCAGCTGGCAGGATGCTCAGTCCGAACAACCAGCGCCACGACAGCTGCAGCCAGTCCAGCACCACCAGCGACGCCAGGGTGGCCAGCAGATAGCCGAAAAGGTATCCCTCCTGCAGCAGCCCGGAGAAGAAACCGCGTCGGCCGGCGGGCACTTTCTCCATCGCCAGCGCGGCGCCCAGCCCCCACTCACCGCCCATGCCGATCCCGTACAGCAGGCGTAGTACCACCAGCACGGTGAAATTCGGCGCGAACGCGCACAGGAATCCGATGACCGAGTAGAACGTCACATCGACCATCAGCGGCAGCCGACGGCCCACCCGGTCGGCCCACAGCCCGAACAGCAGGGCACCCACCGGCCGCATCACCAGGGTGGCGGTGGTGAGAAAGGCGACCTCGGTCTTGGTGTGGCCGAACGTCTGCGCGATATCGGCGTAGACGAGTATCACGATGAAGTAGTCGAACGCATCCATGGTCCAGCCCAGGAAGGCGGCCAGGAAGGAGTTGCGCTGATCGGCGGTGAGGCGCTGTTTACTCACCCCGGCATCGTGCCTTACCCGGCCGGTAACTCGCGCGGCCCGTCTGGTGCGGACAGCTCACCCGGTCGGTCCTGGTTGAGCGCCGCTGGCGGCTCTTCCGCGGCGATCTTGGCCGGCCCCCGCCGTGGTTCCGCTGCAGTGACATCGTCGCGTTGATCGACTGCCGCCGGCGAATCAATGTTGACTCGGCGCGTGCGTTTGAAGGTGAAGCTGAGCTCTTCGATCTCTTCGAAGACCTGCCGCATCGCGCGCGCCGGGCGAGTGGTGGTGTCGATCGCCCTTGCCACCACCGGCGGCACCAGCGGGCGAACCCAGCGGGCTGCAGACCTGGCGATGTCCGGTATCACCGGGATCAGCGGGCTGGGCTGCGCACCGGTACGATCCAGCGGCGCGGGCAGGTTGTCCACGGTAGCGGGTGGTTCAGCGGCAACACCCGCCGCCGGGGCGTCGAGCGCTGCGGTGATCCGGCGGCGCTGCTGCGCTTCGTCGATCTCGGTCTGCGCCTTGACGGTCGAGCGGATGGCGGCGAGTTGCTGCTCGGCCCAGAGCAGTTCAGCCGCAGCGCGTGCTTCGGCACGTTTGACCGCGATCGCGGTGTCAGCCCCGAGTTCGGCGCGATCGATCTCGGCGCGGGCGGTCGCGCGGCGATGCTGGCTGGTTTCGCCGCGCCACGATGCGCTCAGTAGCGGCAGCAGCGTCAGTGACGCGAAACCGGCAATCAGGCCCGTCCGCAGCAGCATGGCCGCGGGCTGGCCAAGCGTGTAGTCGTGCATGGCGACCCACCGGGCACCCAGACCGCGCTCTGCGGCAGCGACCGCGTGCTGCCGTTTTTGATCGAGTTCCTGTTCTGCGGCGGCGATGTTGTGGTCTAACTCGGCGGCTCGACGTTCGCGCGTCGCGACGGCAGCGTCCAGCTCGCGCCGGGCGTCGGTGAGAAGTTCGTTCGCCGTTCGGGTTTGTCGGCCAGCGCCGGGCACCCCGGTGATCTGGTTCCGCGGGCACCCGGGTGCCGGGTGCTGCTCACAGCGTGCGACGACAACCGCCGCGTCGCGACGAGCGCGGGCCTCGTCGACGGCGTGGTCTAGCGCGGCGCGGGCGTCTCGTGTCCGGTCGGCCTTTGCGGTGGCCTGCTCGACCGCCAGAGCCGCGCCGGCATCGGCTGCCGCCGTCTGGTCGAGCCGGTGGTCAACCGATCCGGCGAAAACCGCGAGCGCGGCCAGTTCGCCGACAAGCACGCCGACTGCCAACGCAACGGCGGCGCGTTCCAGCAGATTTCTCCGGGTGTGCACCGGGCCGCTGGCGACAGCCCGGCTTATCGCACCTACCAGCACCCCACACAGCAGCGCGACCGGAAGTGCCGTCATCAGCGGCCAGGCCGTCGAAGCTGCGATAGCACCGGCGCCGGCCAGCGTCGTAAGCGCCACGTTGACCAGCACCAGCACGCCGGCCACCGCATGGGTGGCGCGCTCCTGGGGCTCGTCGAGTTCGCGCTGGTGGCCACCGCCGAGCCAAATCATCGATGCCCCGATCGGGGAGCGCACATCGCGGTCGCTGCACAGGCTTTTATCGGCGCGCATGGGGACTCCAAGCATCTCCAGGTGTCACCAGCGTGACAGGTGCGCACTGGATCCGCCGAATCACGGTGTCAGCATGTGGTGGGTTTCACACGCCCGAGTGTCGACAGTTCGCCGGCCATCAGGGTGAGCAACTCGGAGCACCCGGCGTCGACCTTGACGGTGGCTAGTTGGTCGCCGCGGGTGCGGCCACGGTTGATGATCACGACCGGAATGCCGATCGCAACCGCATGCCGAACGAAGCGCAAACCGGAGAACACCGTCAGCGACGATCCGGCCACCAGCAGCGCCTCAGCGGAATCCACCATCGAATACGCCTGCGCCACCCGGTCTTTCGGTACGTTCTCGCCGAAGTAGACGATGTCTGGTTTAAGGATGCCGCCGCATAACCGGCAGTCGAGATAGCGGAACGACGCCGTCTCGGCTACGGCGGCGTCGGCGTCCGGCGCTACCGCGATCCCGCCGACCGCTTCGGCGCCCTCGATGAATCCGGGATTGAGCGCTTCCAACTGCTCGGCCAGCGTCTCGCGGTCCACGACGCTACCGCAGGTCAGACACACCACCTGCGCGTAGCTGCCGTGCAGATTGATCACCGCGCGGCTGCCGGCCTTGGTATGCAGCAAGTCCACGTTCTGAGTGATCACGCCGGCGACCACCCCGGAGCGCTCCAGGGCGGCCAGCGCCCGGTGCCCGGCGTTGGGCACGGTGGCGGCCATGTGCCGCCAGCCGACGTGGTTACGCGCCCAGTACCGTTGCCGATACATCGGGTCGCCGACGAACTGGCCGATCGTCATGGGATTGCTTGGCGGCGAATTCGGTCCGCGGTAATCCGGAATGCCTGAGTCGGTAGAGATCCCCGCCCCGGTGAGCACCGCGATGCGCCGGCCGGCCAGCGCAGCCACCAGTTCGCATGCCGTCGCAGCGGCGTCGCCCACCCGATCTAGGGTAAACACCCGGCGGTCGACGTCAGCTCGACGCTCATATTGCGCTGCATCATCTTCAGCGCTGCGGCGCCCAGGCCGGCATCGATGTGCGCGACGGCGTCGGTAGGCACCACCACCGGGAAGTGGCGGATGTAGGCGTCCAGCGCGGTGTAGAGGATGCACTGCTCGGTGACTTGCCCGGTCAGAATCAAACGCTTCACGCCGAGCCGGCCGAGCAGGTAACTCAGCGGTGTGGCGTAAAACGCGCTGTGTCGTACCTTGGTTACTACCCGGTTGCCGTCGCGTGGCACGATCGGGCGCACCAGGTCCGGGCGTGCGCCGTCCAGCGCAGCGTGCACGATGTCGGAGAATTCCGCGGTGAAGTCGCCGTAGTTGTCGTTGATGTACACCACGTCGACGTCATCGCGATTCGCGGCTGCACCGATCAGGTCGGCCAGCGGCTCGACGATGGTCGCGACGTTGGCCGTCAGCAGTTCCGCGTCGGGATGTCGGTAGCTGTTCAGCATGTCGACGACAAGTACGGCGGTTGCGCTCACAGTCCTCTGATACCCGATAACCGCGTATCGACACGGGTCGAGCGACAATGGCAGGCGATGGACTTCTCCGATGCCTGCCGTCAACGGTTCACCTGGGCCGAAGTCGGCACCCGAGCGATACCAGGGGACGCCGATGGGTGATTCGACCGACACGCTGGCGCCGGCCTTGCGCCGCGCTCTGCAGTTGTTCGCGGATCCGCCGGCGACCCCGGAGATCGGCAACGGCTGTCTGGATCTGTTGACCGGCCGCACCGAACATCCGGTGCCGGTGAATGCCGGCGCGGTACAAGCTTTGTGGGCCTCGCGAATCGGCTCGCTGGTCTAGGACAACACCCAGGCGGTGGCGCCCAGGCTGAGTTGTGACCGGCTGGGTGCCATCGAACAACGGTGCGGCGAGCTCGGTTCAGTCGTTGCGGTGTCTTTCAAACGACTTGCGTTCCAGCGACCGTTGGGTGCTATCCACCGCCCATGCGAACACGATGAGGACAAGGACGGAGATGGTCGTGAGAGCAACCATGTCGACCACTCCTTCGACACTCCGATCGCCGGTAACAACCATGAACGCTACGCTGGATGCCACAGTATTCAAAGCATTTTGTAAAGAATTTCCCAAGTTAATCCAAGTCAATTAACGCTGGCGTCACGATGGCGCATGACGTTGACCGCCCTGAACGGACCGACGCGCCTGCAGTTGTTCGCTGTCGGGGCAGCGCACGGCTGTCCTCAGCCGCGCACCAGCGCGTCGTCGATCATCGCCGCGCGCGGTGCGCAGTCGCCGGCGCCGGGCACCAGGGTGGCGAGCGCTCCCGCGGCACAAGCTCGCCGCAGTGCGGAATCGCGTCCGGCCACCCAGTGCGCCGCCAGGACGCCGGCAAACACATCACCGGCGCCGGAGGTGTCGACCGCCTGCACGGCCGGAGCAGGCACGTCGACGGTGCCGTCGACGCCGATATACCGCGCGCCCTGTGCGCCGCGGGTGATCACTCGGTGTTCGACGGGCCACACCCAATCGGCAGCTTCGGCCTCGTTCACCACGACGACGTCGGTCAGCTTGGCCAACGCGGTCAGGTCAGCGCCGGCCGGTGAGGCGTTGACCATGACGATGGCTCCGGCCGCCCGGGCCCTCGTGGCGGCCGCCACCGCCGTTGCCGGCGGAATCTCCAGTTGCAACAGCAGCACCTGACAGTCGGCAATGATGACATCGGCTCGAGTCGCTTCCATCCGCAAGTCCGCGTTAGCGCCCGGCGCGACCACGATGGTGTTCTCGCCGGCCGCGTTCACCGTGACCACCGCGGTCCCACTCGGACCGGCCACGGTGATCAGGGCGGCTGTGCCCACCCCGTTCTCGCCCAGATGCCTGCGCAAGCACACGCCGGCCTCGTCGTCACCCACCGCACCGATGAACCGGACCTGAGCACCGGCCCGCGCCGCGGCTACCGCCTGGTTGCCGCCTTTTCCGCCGGGCGTGGTTCGGATTGAGGTAGCCAGTACCGTCTGCCCCGGCTTCGGCAAGGAGGCAACGGTCAGCACGGTGTCCATGTTGACGCTTCCCACCACACACACCCGACTCGTCATGCCTTGACATTATGGAGCCGGTGTCGCATTCACAACGGTACGGATACCGTGTCTGCCCGAGGAGGGAAAGCGTGCGCGAGGCCGGGATGAGAGCAGCCGAGTGAGCTCGGCACAGCCGACCGACGGCTTGTCCACGCCGGGCAAGCGAAGGCGGCCGCGGTTACCGTCCCGGATCAGTATCCAGTCCAAACTGATGCTGATCCTGCTGGCGACCACGGTTGTGTCGGTGGCCGTAGTCGGGTACGTCGAGTTTCAGGCCGGTGCTACCGAGCTGCAGAGCGCGGTGTCCAAAAAGTTGGTTTTGCTGCGCGACGCACAACGACGCGCCGTCGTGACATTATTCGCCGATCTGACGAATTCGTTGGCCGGCTTCAGCCGCGGAATGACGGTCAGCGACGCCACGAAGGCCCTGACCGACGGTTTCGATGAGCTCTGGAACACCAAGATCACTCCGGAGCAACAGCATGAGATCGTCGACTACTACCGCGGTTTCACCAAGGCGATGGTGGAGCACACCGGCGACCAACTGGACGCTCGCGCGCTGTTGCCGCTGGCGGCGCCGCAGAAGTACCTGCAAGCCCACTACACCGCCCCCTTCCCGGTGCAGCACGGCGAGAAAAAGCCCGCCGACGCCGGCGACGGCAGCGCCTGGTCGGCCGCCAACGCACGGTTCAACGACTATTTCGCACAGATCGTCAGCCGCAATGGCTACCTGGATGCCCTGCTGCTGGACAATCGCGGCAACGTCGTCTACAGCGTGAACAAAGGCCCCGATCTGGGTACCAACATCATGACCGGGCCCTACCGCGAATCCAATCTGCGCGATGCGTATCGCAAAGCCCTGGCGTCCAACGCCATGGACTTCGTCTGGATCACTGATTACCAGCCGTATCAGCCACATCTGAACACGCCCACTGCCTGGCTGGTGTCACCGGTCGGCATGGGCGGCACGATCCAGGGCGTGCTGGCGCTGCCGTTGCCGAGCGCCAAGATCAACGACATCATGACCGCCGACCGGCGCTGGGACGCTGTCGCCACCGGGCAGACCACCGAAACCTACCTGGCCGGCCCCGATGACCTGATGCGTTCCGACTCCCGGGTGTTTGTCCAGGATCCGGCGAAGTATCGGCGCGAAGCGATAGCGGCCGGCACGCCGGCGGCGACGGCAGACAAAGCCTTGCGGTTGGGCAGCACGACGCTGGTGCAGCCGGTCGCCAGCCCGGGACTGCGCGCCGCCCAGGGCGGACAATCCGGCATCATCGAAACCAGCCGCGATTACCTGGGAAACCGAGAACTGCAGGCCTACGCTCCGCTCGACGTGCCCAACTCCGATGTGCATTGGTCGATCCTGGCCACCCGCGACTACTCAGACGCCTACGCCGGAATCGCCTCGTTCAGCAGACGAGTGGTACTGACAACTGCGGCAATCGTTTTCCTTATCTGCCTGCTGGCAATGCTGCTCGCCCGAGTGTTCCTGCGCCCGGTCCGGCGGTTGCAGGCCGCCACCCTGCAGATCAGCGCCGGCGACTACAACGTCACGATTCCGGTCAAGTCGCACGACGAGATCGGGGACCTCACCCATGCTTTCAACGAGATGAGCCGAAGCCTGCAGACCAAAGAGCAGCTACTGAACGCACAGCGTAAGCAAAACGACGAACTGTTGCTGTCGCTGATGCCCGAGCCGGTGGTGCGCCGTTACCGTGAAGGCGAACCGACCATCGCGCAAGAGCACCAGAACGTCAGCGTCGCCTACGCCGAAGTCCTGGGAATCGACCAGATGGCCATCGGCCTGTCCGGCGACGAACTGGTGGCGATGATCGACGACCTGTTCGGACAGTTCGACTCGGCGGCCGAAGCCCTTGGCGTGGAACGGATCCGGACCATGTACAACGGATATTTGGCCGGCTGCGGGATAACCACACCGCGGCTGGACAGCGTGCACCGCACGGTGGAATTCGTGCTCGAAATGCAACGCATCGTTGATCGGTTCAACACCAAAACCGGCCGCCGGCTGAGCCTGTGGGCCGGGGTCAACGCCGGACACGTTGTCAGCGGGCTGGTCGGCCGATCTGGCGTGGTCTATGACCTGTGGGGCGCCGCAGTGAATGTCGCCTATCAGCTGCGTCGAGGCAGCCCGCAGCCCGGCATCTACGTCACCGCGAAGGTGTACGACACGCTGCGAGACACCCGGCGGTTCACCCCGGCCGGCAGCGTCGCGGTCGGCGATTCCGAACAGCCGATCTGGCAGCTCTCGGAGCGCCCGTGAACGTTTTCGGATCGTGGTTCTACTGGGCGCTCGGCGTTTCGATCGGGCTGCCGACCGGCTTGATCCTGTTCACCGAATGGCACCAGGCGCTGGTCCGTCGACACAGCAAGCTGGCTCGCCCGGTTGGGCTGATACGCAATTATCTGCTGCCGCTGGGTGCCCTGTGGCTGCTGTTGGTCAAGGCGACCGGAGTGCCCGCCCACGACATCTGGGTACGGGTCATCGCGACCGTATTGGGCTTTGTGCTGTTGGTGCTGCTGTTGTCCGGACTCAATGTCACCCTCTTCCAGGGTGCGCCACCGCAGTCATGGCGCAGCCGGGTGCCCACCATCTTCGTCGATGTCACCCGGCTGCTGATGATCGGCGTCGGCCTGGCGCTGATCTTCTCCTACATCTGGGGCGCCCGGATCGGTGGTTTGTTCGCCGCGCTGGGTGTGACATCGGTAGTCATCGGCCTGTTGCTACAAAACTCGGTCGGCCAAATCGTTTCCGGGCTGTTCATGTTGTTCGAACAGCCGTTTCGGATCGGTGACTGGTTGGACACCTCCACCGTGCGCGGGCGCATCGTCGAGGTGAACTGGCGAGCAGTTCATATCGACACCGCGCGCGGCCTGCAGATTACGCCGAACTCGGTGCTGGCGGCCATGTCGTTCACTAATCTCAGCCGTTCGGCCGGTGCCTACCGACTGGTGATAACGACGACTTTTGCGGCCACCGACCCGCCGGCCCGAGTGTGCGCAGTGCTGTCGGCGGTGGGCGATGCGCTGCCGCAGCGCACGGCCGACGGCGCGACCACATCGGTGGCCGTCGGCGGCGGCGAGTACCGCACCGCGGTCGCGCTGGCATCACCGGCTGACGAGAGCGCGGCGCAAGCCGCGTTTGCCGGATGGATCTGGTACGCGGCCCGACGAGCCGGACTGCACCTGGATGACACCGACGACGAGTTCTCCACACCGGAACGCATCGAGGAGGCGCTGCGGACGGTGGTGGCCCCCGCATTGCGGCTCACCGAGGCCGATCAGCAGTCGCTTGTTCCACACGCGACGTTGATCCGATACGGCCCGGGCGAGCTCGTCGAGCACGCCGGCCACGTACCTACTGCCATGACGTTCCTGACCGGCGGCACCATCCGGATGACAGCGGCGTCCGAGAACGGGTCGGCGGTGCCCATCGCAACGCTGCGCCAGGGCGCCTTCCTCGGGGTGACGGCGTTGACCCGTCAGCCGAACATCACCGATGCCTACGCGGTGGACGAAGTGACCGCCGTGACGATCGCGCGCGACCACATCGAAGAACTGCTGATGCGCAAACCGCTGCTGCTGCAAGACCTCGGCCGCATCCTCGACGAGCGCCGCAGCAAGGTATCCAACATCGATGCGCAGGGGCGGTTGAGCTGACCGGAAAGGCGTGACGTGACGATGAGTGAGCGGCTGGTAGTGATCGGAGGCGATGCCGCCGGGATGAGCGCCGCGTCGCAAGCGCGGCGCCGGCGAACCCCGGACGCTCTTGCCATCGTGGCGTTCGAGCGAGGCAACTACACCTCGTACTCGGCCTGCGGCATTCCGTATTTCGTCGGCGACGTGGTCGACGACCTGGCATCGCTGATCGCACGCAGCCCGCAGACCTTTCGGGATACGTTCTCCATCGATGCCCGAACGCGACACGACGTGACCGAGATCGACATCGGCCGGCGTGCCGTGCGGGTCCGCGACCTGGACCGCAACCAGGAACACTGGGAGGGTTTCGACCAACTCGTGGTCGCGACCGGGGCGGTGCCGGTGCGTCCGCCCATCGAAGGCGTGGACGCCGCCGGCATCTACGGCGTGCAAACCCTCGACGACGGTCTGGCAGTGCGCCGTGCCCTCGACGACACCCGCCCGCAGCACGCTGTCGTGGTCGGGGCCGGCTACATCGGCCTGGAGATGGCCGAGGCGCTGATCCAACGGGGACTGCAGGTAGCGCTGGTGGAACGGCTGCCCCAGCCGATGTCGACTCTGGACCCGGACATGGGGGAGCTGCTGGCGGACGCCATGCGGCAGACCGGCATCCAGCTCTACCTCGGCGAATCGGTGGTTGGCTTCGAAACGCACGGAACCGGTAACGGCCAGGTCAGCGCCGTCGTCACCGAGCACCGTACCCTGCCGGCCGACCTGGTGGTGTTGGGCCTGGGCGTGCGTCCCAACGCCGACTTGGCGCACGCCGCCGGCATCCCAACCGGTGCCACCGGCGGCGTGGTCACCGACCGGCGGATGCGCACCGAGATCGACGGGATCTGGGCCGCCGGGGACTGCGTCGAAACGTTTCACCGCATTTCCTGGCGCGGCGTGCACGTCGCCCTCGGCACCCACGCCAACAAACAAGGCCGGGTCGCCGGGATCAACATCGGCGGCGGCTACGCCACCTTCCCCGGGGTGGTGGGAACCGCGGTGACCAAGGTCTGCGGTATCGAGGTGGCCCGCACCGGCCTGGGCGAGCGCGAAGCCGATCAGGCCGGGTTCTGCTACCAGAGCACAGTGGTCGACTCCACCACCCGGGCCGGCTACTTTCCCGGCGCCACCTCGATCAAGACCAAACTCATCGCCGAGCACCGGTCCGGCAAACTGCTCGGCGCGCAGATCGTCGGCGCCGAGAACTCGGCCAAACGCATTGACGCCCTGGCGGTCGCGTTGTGGAACCAGATGACCGTCGAGGAGATGTCCGGACTCGACCTGGCCTATGCGCCGCCGTTCTCCCCGGTCTGGGACCCGGTCTTGATCGCCGCGCGCAAGTCCGCCGAAGCCATCGAACAGGCCGGCTGATCGTTGGCCAGATCCGACCGTAGCCGGTGCGCCGTCGCCGCACCGCGCCAAGGCCGATACGCTGGGGGAATGAGTCTGCACGCTGGGTCGCGTCCCGACCTGCGCCAAGACGCGCACGATGCCGCGCGCCGGGCCCGAGTTGCGGCCCGCACGCTGGCGTTACTTCCCACGGTGGCCAAGGACAGCGCGCTCAACGCCGCCGCGGACGCGCTGGGGTCGCACGCCGACAAAATCCTGGCGGCCAACGCCGACGACATCGACGCGGCGCGGGCCGGCGGTACACCCGACGCCATGCTGGACCGGTTGGCGCTGGACCCGCAGCGGATCGACGGGATCGCCGCCGGCCTGCGACAGGTGGCCGGCCTGCCCGACCCGGTCGGCGAGGTGCTGCGCGGCTACACGCTGCCCAACGGGCTGATGCTGCGCCAGCAGCGAGTCCCGCTCGGGGTGGTGGGTATGGTCTACGAGGGCCGGCCCAACGTCACCGTCGATGCGTTCGGCTTGACGCTCAAATCCGGCAACGCTGCGCTGTTGCGCGGCAGTTCGTCGGCGGCCAAATCCAACCAGGCACTGGTGGATGTGTTGCGGCAGGCCCTGGTTGGCGAGGATCTGCCCCCCGATGCCGTGCAACTGCTGGATAGTTCCGATCGATCCACCGTGACGCACCTGATCCAGGCGCGCGGCCTGGTCGACGTGGTGATCCCGCGGGGCGGCGCGGGGTTGATCGATGCCGTGGTGCGTGATGCGCTGGTGCCGACCATCGAGACCGGCGTCGGGAATTGTCACGTCTACGTGCACGAGGCCGCCGATCTGGAGGTGGCCGAGCGGGTGTTGCTCAACTCCAAAACCCGCCGACCCAGCGTGTGCAACGCCGCTGAGACGCTACTGGTCGACGCCGCCATCGCCGATTCGGCGGTGCCGCGATTGATGGGTGCGCTGATGGATGCCGGCGTGGTGGTCCACGGCGATGCCGATATCGGGGCCGAAGACGAAGACCTGCGCCGCGAATACCTCGCGATGGACATCGCGCTGTCGGTGGTCGACGGGCTGGACGCTGCGATCGCCCACATCAACGAATACGGCACCGGCCACACCGAAGCCATCGTCACCACGAACATGGCTGCGGCGCAACGGTTCACCGAACAGGTGGATGCCGCCGCGGTGATGGTGAACGCCTCCACGGCGTT
>CAZPZQ010000048.1:0-15372 GCA_964590745.1 uncultured Mycobacterium sp.
GATCCACAGCATCGGCGAATCCGGCGCACGGGCGGCCTGGGGATCGTGTTGTTAAGGCGAGACCTAGCTGGCGATTTAACAGTTGGGTTTCAGGGAACGGTTTTGGGGAATAATGGACGCCATGTTCAGCGCAATGCGCGGCGTCCTCGCCGCGGCGGGGGCGTTAGCCCTGGCGATGGCGTTATCCGCCGGCCCGGCCCGGGCGGCGCAGCTGCCCGCACCGGCCTTGACGGTTGCGGCGATCCAACCCGCGCCCGGAGCGGTTGTCGGGGTGGGCTACCCGGTGACGGTGACGTTCACCACCCCGGTCGGTGACCGGGCCGCCGCCGAACGCGGTATCGCTGTCACAGCACCGAGCCACCTCCCCGGCCGATTCAGCTGGGTCAGCGACGATGCCGTGCAGTGGATCCCGGACGGCTTCTGGCCGCCGCACACCAAGATTGAGGTCGGCGTGCACGGTTTGACCACCGGCTTCGAGACCGGTGACGCCGTGCTGGCCGTGGCCAGCATCTCCGAGCACACCTTCACCGTCAGCGTCAACGGCGACGTTCTTCGGGTGATGCCCGCCTCCATGGGCAAGCCCAAACGCCCGACACCGATCGGCTCATTCACCGCGATGTCCAAGGAACGCAACATCACCTTCGACTCGCGCACCATCGGTATCCCGCTCAACGACCCCGAGGGCTACCTGATCCAGGGCCAGTACGCCGTCCGGGTCACCTCAAGCGGTGTCTACGTGCACTCGGCACCATGGTCGGTGGATTCCCAGGGCTACGCCAACGTCAGTCACGGCTGCATCAATCTCAGCCCGGATAACGCCGCGTGGTATTTCGACACCGTGCACATCGGCGACCCGATCATCGTGCAGGCTTAGCCAACGACCACCGCGACCGGCATCCGGGATACGTACAGTTCGGCACGCTGTTGCGGCGTCAGGTCACGCGGTGCGATCAGCGCGTGCAGCCGCCGAAGCAGCGCCCGAAAACGAGCTATCATCTTCCCCTGCCCTTCCAGTCTGGTCAGGCCGCGGCAGGGACGCCGGAGCCGGTTGCGGACAAAACGGTTGGTGAACACGGATACGGACTATCGCCAACACTCATTTCGCCCTCACCTCCTTCCGGCCGAGACACCGAGGGTGTCAACACACTGCTGTCTATGCTGGCACCGGCTTCGGACACCGTCAAACCAGCCGTGTGTATCGCCTCGGCGAACTGGCCGGCAGCGGTGAACGCGTCGGGGCCCGCGCGCAACCGGGTGACCCCGCGAGGCGAGATCATCGCGGTACCCGGCCGCGGGGCGTGGATGGGTAACCGCGGACGTCTGCACGAAGGTCGCGGCACCCGCGACATCGTCCGCAATTATCAAAGCAAGGCATGGATCACCTGCCGGCTTGAGTTCAAAGGCTGGCGGGCCGCCCAGTGGGAGCCGCATCATTACACCCCGCTGTTCTTCCTCGACGAAGCCGTGGCTTTCGCCGCGGGTCACCGGCCGTGCGCGGAGTGCCGCCGCGCGGATTACCAGGCCTACCGGTGCGCATGGGCGCGGGCATACGGCGGGCCGCTGCCCTACGCCAAAGCGATGGATGCCCAACTGCACCGGGAGCGGATCCACCGGGCCGACCAGCTACTGCCCTGGAATAGCCTGCCGGACGGGGTTTTCCTGGACTGCGAAGACGGGCCGGCCGTCATTGTCGGCGACCACCTGGCGGTATGGGACGAGACCGACAACGCATACCACCGGCACCTGCCCCGACCGACCACCGGCCGGGCGGCGGTGCTCACCCCGCCATCCAACGTCGCGGTGCTGCAGGCCGGTTACCCGGTGCAGATCGACGCCGGGGCGCGGCGCCGCTGATGCCTGCTAGAGCAACCCGAGCCGGTGCAGGTCGGTCGGCGCGATCGACCCGCGGATCGGCGGCTGCGGCTTCTGGTAGTTGTGCAGCAGCGGGCAATAGCGACGCCTGGCGCTGCTTTTCCGGCAATGCCGGCAAGCTGGTTTCGAACCGCTGCACCCATTCCCGATAGTCGTCGATGCGCTGAATCGGGTACCCGGCGTCGACCAGCCAGTCGACGAATTCGTCCATCCCGATGCCGTCGTCGTGCGGATTCATCACGTGGTAGGTGGCAAAACCGCCACCCGCCCGGGCACCGAGGGTGGCGACCGCTTCGGCGATGAATTCCACCGGCAGCCCGTCATAGTGGACGCGTTGCCGGTTGCCGTCGGCATCCAGGTCGTAGAACGAGCGCGGCGCGATCCCGGTGGCGACCAAGCTCAGCATCATCCCGACCACGTTGGGCCTGAACAGTTCGCTGTACGGCAGTACGTGGTTGACCAGCGCGGCCGCGTCGACCCGGTCGGCCAGTTCGCGGTAGCTGATGGTGTCGAACCGCGGCCGCAGTTGCGGTTCGGTGCGACCGGTGGCCGGGTCGGTGACGAAGTCAACGGCGCGCTGCCCGAGGACGGGCCGGTCGGCGTAACCGTGCAGCACCGCCCGGACGATGTCGGGTAGCTGTCGACCGGCGTGGTCGGCTCATCACGCCGGCGGCGTTGTGCAGCTGGACTCAATCGGGCCGCGCTGTGGCGCCGGTCATCGGCTGACCGCGGCCCGCAGCCAGGGAGCCACCCACGCCACCCCTTCCGGGGTGAGGTGGACACCGTCGCTGCGCACCTTGATGCCGTCGACCTTGGCGGTGTAAACGCCGGCCGGGCACAGCTTCTTGTTCAGATCGAGCAGCCGTACATCCGGGCGCCGGGCCACGACGCGCCGCAGCAACGTGTTCCACTGGTCGACGCGGCCGGGTTGGTCTTCCGGGTACAGGCTGCCGTCGGCTCTCTCCCCGTAGCGGCTGTACGGCACCGTCGTCACCACCACCTGCGTCCCGCCGGAACCCAGCACGTCGAGGGCTCGGCGCAATTCGGCACCGAGATAGGCGTCGAAGGTCGGGTCGCCGATATGGGTCCAGCGGCCCTCGTTGACCCGGTCCACCGTCTCCCACCGCCCGACCATCAAGACCGCCACATCGGGCTGGTCCCGGTTGACTTGCGCGGCCCACCGGCCCGGCCAGCCGTCGCATTCCGGCTTTTGCTCGAGGATTTTTCCGGAGTATCGGTAGGGCCCGCCACGCACGATGCTGCAACCGATGATGGTGTGATCGACGAAACGGTATCCCGGCGCGGCCGGCAGGTAGTGCATCAGGGTCGCCGCGATCGAGTCGCCGAACACCGACACCGTGCGCGGCCGGTTGGGATCGCGCCGGGCCAGGGCCGCCCGGTTTTGCATCGGTGGGGATGGCGACACCGCCGCCGCGGCGGCAACGTCCGGCGCCAGGCCGGTGCCGCTGTCGGCCGGCGGGCGCTCGACAACCGGCACGATCAGCACGGTCAACGCGACGGCGGTTCCGCTGGCCGCTGCCGCCAGCGGCAGCAACGACACCCGAACCGGCCGCCACCGGCGGATCGGCTGCTCGATCGCCCACCACGACACGGCGGCGACTCCCACCGTGGCGGCACACCGCGCCGCGAACAGCACCGGACCGGTCCATCCGGTGCGTTGTCCGTTGACCACCAAGAAGATCGGCCAGTGCCACAAATAGACGCCATAGGAGATGGTGCCCAGCCATACCAGCGGACGCCAGGCCAGGCCCCGGGCGACCGCTCCGGTTTGATGCAGTGCCACCGGGCCGATCACCGCAACTGCGGCCACCGCGACCACGCTCAGCAGGCCGCGGCGGAATTCGGCGGCAGCGCCGGTGGCGTAATGTGCCGCGAGGCCCAGTACCGTCAAGCCGGCCAGCGGCAACAGCCGCGCAGCCCAGCGCGCCCAGCGGGTCTTGATCACCGACCAGCCGGCCATCAGCGCCGACCAGTCCCGGACCAGTAGCGCGGCTGCGGCAGCACCGACCAGCAAGGCCTGCGCGCGGGTGTCGGTGCCGAAGTAGACCCGGTCTCGGGTGGCGTCTGATGCCAGCATGGCGGCCGCCACCGCCGATGCCGTCGCACCCAGCGTGGCCAGCAGGAACACCGCGAGCCGGACGCCGCCCAGGGTGGCCGACCGGCGACCGCTGCGCCGAGCCCGGGCGGCCAGCAGCACGGCGACCGTGATCAACAGCACCGGCCAGACGAAGTAATACTGCTCCTCCACTCCCAGCGACCAGGCATGCTGCAGCGGTGACGGTGTGCCGCCCTCGGCGAAGTAGTCGGTCTGCTGAGTGACGAACCGCCAGTTGGCCACCCAGAAGAAGGTGGCGACGCCGTCGTCGCGCAGTCCGGCGACCGCGTCCGATGGGAAAAGCTCGTGCACGGCCGCGACGGTTAACACCATCAGCACCAGCGCCGGCAGCAGCCGGCGGCCGCGCCGCACCCAGAACCAGCGCACGTCGATCCGGCCGGTCCGGCTCAGTTCGTCGATCAGTAACGACGTGATCAGGAATCCGCTCAGCACGAAAAACAGGTCGACGCCGATGAATCCACCTGGAACACCGGGGATCCCGCCGTGGTCCAGCAGCACCAGCGCGACGGCTATCGCGCGCAGACCGTCCAGCGCATGAATCCCCGGGCGACGCTGCTCGCGCCGGGCCCGGTCGGTAGCCCGGGAGGTTGTCAGCCGGGCGGCCCGCGGGACGGCGGCGACCCAGCGCGGTTTGCCAGCCGTGTGCACCGGTGCGGCATAGCCGCCGAACGGCTGGGCACCCGTGACGCCGCTGCCGCCGATTGGTCGACCTCCCGCCGTTGCGCCCCCGGCCGCCGTTGGACCCGCGGCAAGCTTAGGGGTGGTGCGCCGCTACCGCGGGGATGACACGGCCGGTCCGCGGTGAGAATTCCATTCGGCGCGGGTGGCCTCGGCGGTTCAGCGCAGGCCGAGTTGGGTGGCCAGCTCAGCGGCCCGCCATCCGATCAACACGGCGCACAGCGCCAATACCGCAAGGCCCGCGGCGACCTGGATCGCGCTGCGTCGCCGCCGTGGCGCAGACCCGTACGCCACCATCACGCCGGTGCCGGTGACCAGCCCGCCGACGTGGCCCTGCCAGCTGATATGCGGGATGCTGAAGGTGAAGACCAGGTTGATCACGATCACCGCGACGACCCAGCCGACATCCAGGCGCAGTCGCCTGGCCGCCACCAAGGTGGCGCCGAACAAGCCGAATACCGCGCCGGACGCGCCGGCCGTCGCCGTGTTCAACGGCGCCAACAAAAACACCGCAACTGAGCCACCCAGGGCGCTCAGCCCGTACAGCGCGCCGAACCGCCACCGGCCCAGCATCATCTCCAAGGCCGGGCCCACCACGTACAGCGCCCACATATTGACCAGCAGGTGCAGCAGGCCGTAATGCAGGAAGACGGCGGTCACCAACCGGTAGAACTGGCCGTCGGCGACCGCCGGCGACCACAGCACCAGCTCGCGGCCCAGCGCGGGCGAAACGCCTTGCACACCGAACATCAGCACGTTGAGCCCGATCAGCGCATAACTCACTGCGGGCTGGCCCGCGCCGATACGGACCCGCCGCCGGCCGACCGTCGTGGCGCCGGCCCGCGCGCATTCCCCGCAGTGCTGGCCGACGGCGGCGCTGTGCATGCAGTCGGCGCAGATGCTCCGGTCGCAGCGGCTGCAGCGCAGGTAGCTGGCCCGCTCGGGGTGCCGGTAGCAGACCGGCGCCGGGTGTTCCGGTGGAGTCCGCCCGCTCATCGCTTCACTCTCCCACTGATTCTGCCGGTAGATTGCCGGGTGTGGCGGCGTCGATACCTCGCAGGGTCCTCAACGACACGGTTACCCGGTTCTGGAGCTGGGCGGCGCCCGGGTACGACGCACGCATCCTGCAGCGCTGGGTCTATCGCCCCGCGCAAGATGAGATCATCGCCCAACTCCGCGCGCACCGTCCGAGCCGGGTGGCCGACGTCGCGTGCGGCACCGGAATTCTCGCCGACCGGATCGCCCGCGAATTGCGGCCGGACGCGGTGTACGGGGTGGACATGTCGGAGGGCATGCTCAACCAGGCCCGGGCGCGGTCTCCGCAAGTTCAGTGGCTGACCGGCCCGGCCGAGCGGTTGCCGTTCGCCGACGGCGCGCTGGACGCGGTGGTGACCAGCTCGGCATTTCACTTCTTCGATCAGCCGGCGGCGGTGCGGGAGTTCTACCGGGTGCTCGCCCCGGGTGGCATGGCGGCGGTGACGGCAATGAGCCCTCGTCGTCCTGCGCCGCTGAGCCGGGTGTTCAGCGGCCGGTGGAACCCCGCGCATCAGCCCACCCCGACCGAGATGCGCGCGCTGTTCGAAGACGCCGGGTTCGCCATCCGCGACCAGCACCGAGTCCACCGGCCCAGGTGGACGCTGATCGTGTCGGACTTGTTGACGGTGGGCATTAAGCCGTAGCGGCGCGGGTCGCGACGGTAAGGTGGCGTGCTATGCGGTCTGGAAAGGTGGCCGGGCTGGCGGCGGTGCTGGCGGTTGCGGGCTGGTGCGCCGCCACCGCGGTTGCAGATGCTGAGCCGCCGCCGTCACCCCCGCCCGCTCCGGTACCGAAGACGGTCATCGACCGCGACGGGACTTACGCCGTCGGCACCGACATCGTGCCGGGCATCTACCGCAGCGCAGGTCCGGTGGCCGGCACTGCGTGCTATTGGAAACGCGTCAGCGGCGACCAGCTCATCGACAATGCCCTGACCAAGAAACCGCAGGTGGTGCAGATCGAGCCGACCGATACCGCGTTCAAGACCGACCGGTGCCAGCCCTGGCAGAAGACCGAATGCCCGCCGGACTGTCCCCCGTCGCCGCAGCGGCCGGTCGGCGGCCTGCCCGGTGACTTGAGGGACTTCTTGCCGCACCTGCCGCAGCCGCCCGGGCCGGCCGGCGCTCGTTAGCCCCGGCCGCCGCCCACCTCGGCCGGCAGCGGGGGCGGTAGCGGGGTTTGCGAGGTGGTGGTTTCCGGTGTGGTGGGCGTTGTGGTCGTCGGCATCGGGGTGCGCTTCGGCGGTGCGCCCGGCTGGTGGAAGTCGACCATCGGCTCGCGGCGGATCACTTGCCCGCGCACACTGATGACCAGCGAGTTCGCTGTCACCGTGTAGGTGACTCCGTTATTTTGGGCCACGTAGCTGACACCGCCGGAGTCGGTCGCCGGAACGATCAGCGTGGCCCCGTCGCTGAGCCGCACACCGCGGTACTGGTACAACCCGTTGGGTTGCTTGCAAATAGCCACCCGGGACGTCGCCGTGCTGCCGAACGCCACCGCCACATCGGGTCCGCCGCATCGCGCGCCCGAGTCGACGAAGCCCTGGTCATCGGTGTCCGGCGCGGCCGTCGCGGCCGGTGCGCCGAGGATGAGCAGGGCTGAGCACGCGGCGGCGGCGACCGCCCGATGCGACGTTGATAGCCCCGAAGCCCACATGTCGCATCTACCACACCACGGTCGCGCCGGTTTGCGCGAGCGTCGAGGCCGGAATACAACGCAATCGTTGTGGCTTCGAAATACCGCGAAATACCGCCCGGCCGTTATTTTGTCCGGTTGGCTTTGAGTCTGGCGTGCGTCAGTTCCAACTCGGTGTAGTCGGACTCCAACTGGCTGATCCGGTTTTCCAGGTGCAGGATGTGGCCGATGCCGGCCAGGTTGACGCCTAGGTCGGCCAATTCGGTGATGCGCTGCAGGCGGGCGAGATCGTCATCGCTGTAGCGGCGTGTCCCACCGTCGGTCCGCGCGGGGTTCAGCAGCCCCCGTCGTTCATACAGACGCAGTGTCTGCTGTGCGATGCCGGATAAGTCGGAGGCCACCGAGATCGCGTAGACGCCACGAGCAGACCGTGCTGTCCGGTCCTGTGTCACCGCTCCTCCCCATCGTATGGAAGCCAACTGCTTGCAAGATTCTACACAGTATGATAATACAAAGCTATGTCGACGGACATAGATTATCTGATCCGACAGGAGATGAAGAAATGGTACTAATGCGTACAGATCCGTTCCGTGAGCTGGATCGATTCGCCCAGCAGGTGTTCGGCACCGCCGCGCGTCCCGCGGTCATGCCGATGGATGCCTGGCGCGACGGCGACCAGTTCGTCGTTGAGTTCGATCTGCCCGGTGTCGACCCTGCGTCGCTCAACCTCGACGTCGAGCGCAACGTGCTGACCGTGCACGCTGAACGCCCCGACGTCGACCCGAACCGCGAGATGGTGACCGCCGAGCGGCCACGCGGCGTGTTCAGCCGGCAGCTGTTCGGCGAGAACCTGGACACCGACAAAATCGAGGCCGGCTACCACGACGGTGTGCTGCGGCTCACCATCGCGGTCGCCGAACAGGCCAAGCCGCGGCGGATCGAGATCAGTCACAGCGGCAAGAAGTCGGCGCTCAAAGCGTCGTAATCGTTCCGCGACGTCCACGACGGCCACGACGGGCTGCAAAAGCGGGTGCCCCGTCGTGGCGTTGCGGCGTCATTGGCGCGTTGGCCGCAGCGCTTTCATCGCGAGCCGCCGGCGGCGGCGGACTCGCGCTGCAACATGACCTACCGCTGGCGGTGTTTCCCGGCGGCACGACGAACCACTTCGCCAACGACATCGGCTGCCATACCGCCGGGAAAACCGTTCAGGCCGTGAGGATGGCGGCGCTGTCCCGGGTTGACGTGATGCGGCTCAACGACGAGACGACCATGATCGATACCTTCAGCATCGGCGCCTACCCGGACTTCATCCGGACCCGGGATGAGCTGGCGGGCCGGATCGGCACGCCGTTGGCCGCGGCGTACGCGATGTGGCGGGCGACGCCGCCTGGCCGCGCCGGCGGCGGGGTGATTGCAACGCAGCCGGTTCTACCACGAACTTCACCTGCCCGGGTTCCGGTGGTTTTCAGCCGGCGCCGGGAGGGTAGCCGCCCAGCATGGCTAGTAGAACGGTATTGGTCACGGGCGCCGACAGCGAGTTCGGCAGTGAGGTCGCGTTCCGCCTTGCCGAGCGGGGGCTCGACGTCATCGCCACGGTCAAAGCTCACCCGCAGATCAGCCGGCTCAAACAGCAGGCGGCGCACCGCGGCGTGCGGCTGCGCCCGGAAAAGCTGGACGTCACCGTTGCCGCCGACCGCCGTAAGGCCTGGCAGTGGGATGTCGACGTGCTGCTCAACCACGTCGGGGTCGCCGACGGCGGCTCGATCGTGGACATTCCCGGCGCGACGTTGCGTCGAGCGTTCGCGGTCAACGTGATCGGCCCGCTGCTGCTGACCCAGGGCATCGCAAAGAAGATGGCCGCCCAGCGGAGCGGCAAAATAATCTTCATGTCCTCGATCGCCGGGCTGATGGTCTACCCGTTCGGGGGCGCCTACGCCGCGTCAATGCACGCGCTGGAGGCGGTCGCCGAGGCGCTCTACCGCGAACTCGCCGAGTTCAACGTCGAGGTGGCCACCATCAACCCCGGCCCGTTCCTGGACGGGTTCGACGACCGCCCGCTGGACAGCTGCCAAAGCTGGGGCGACGACCCGTCCGCGCGGCTGTTCGATTACTCCAAGCTCGACTTGCCGGCCGAGCAGTATGACCCGGAGCCGGTCGTTCAGACCGCCGTCGCCGTAGTGACCGGTGAACTCGACTGCTATCGCAATGTGGTACCCGCGATGGTGGCCGACGAGCTTCGGCAACAGCTCACCGCGGTGTGGGATCGCCGGGTCACCGACGGCCACGATGAGCCTGCCGGGACCACCCAGTCCGGTTACGCCGCCGGCCCGGAACCCGCCGCGAGCTAGTCCGCGATGACGGCGGCGGATGTCGGCGTGGTCGGCGCCGGCATTGTCGGGTTGTGCACCGCTTATGCGTTGACCGAGCTGGGCGCCCCTGCCGGGCAATCGTCGCTACGGTGTCGGGCTCAGCGACAGCGTCGCGGCCATCGCCGACGGCGGCGTCGTCGACCCTGAGCGGCTGGCCGGGCTGGCGGACCGGGCGGTCGCTTACGTGCGCCGTGCCCTTCCCGGGCTGAATCCGGATCCGGTCGGCTACCGGCACTGCTGGGTGACCCGGCTGCCGTGGAGCGACGACGGTCTGGCCGTCTGGGACCACCAAGGTGCGGTCTTCGTCGCGGGCCACGATCTGTTCAAACACGCTCCGGCGCTGGGGCGGGCGTTGGCCCGTCTGATGCGGTCGGCCAGCGCGGCGTACTTGGCGGTGAGCGCCATAGAAGCTCAGGCTGGCCCGTACGAGTTCGCGTTCGCTCTGCCGCTCGGTGTCACTGTTGCCGACGATCGTCAACGCCGGAACGATCACGGTGACCTCCGAGCGCGACCGTCCGGCCCTGGCGACACCCTCGGGTGGACGTGCACCCCGTCGGCCACTTCGCCCGCCATCCGCACCATCCACGGATTCACCGCTGCCACATCGCCTTTCGGATCGGCAGCGTCGATCGGACCGGGATTCCATTGCGGGGTTGATGAAGTCCAGGCGGCAAAACTCGCCGTGGTGATCCAGCGGTCCGGTCCGAAACGCCGCAAGTCCGCCGCGTAGCGGTGTCCCACGTGCGTGCGCACCCTGGGTGCCGATGCCCAGCCGAAACCTGCCGCCGCTGGCCTCCTGTAGTTCCCACGCCGCAGCAGCGGTGACGAACGGGCTGCGCGGAAAAGCCACCGCGACACCGGTGCACAACTCCAGTCCCGGGGCTGCCTGCTATGCGACCGCGGCGCTGAGATACGCCGTCCGGCCCGTCTCGGTGAACAGCAGGCCGGCGAAGCCCGCCGCCAGAATGCGTTGGGCAAAACCGCCGATCTGCCCCAGTGGCCGGGGCAGCGTCATGGCGTCGACGTGCATGGCGTCACTGTACGGTTCGCTTCCCGCGACGTTCGGCCTATCGTGCGGCGGGCAACCGCAAAAATGGCCACTACCCGGCGCGCCCGCCGCTACAGTGCATTCCGTGGGTTTCGTGGGCACAGCCGTGCTAGCCAGCGGCCGCGGCCGCTGGTTGGCGACCGCGGCGTCGCTCGCCGTTTCGGCCGCTATCCTGCACGCCCAAACCAGCGCGCCGACCAAGCCGTGCTGCGTCACGATCCCGGAAGCGGCGGTGCCGACGAATACCGCGGCCGCTCCGGCGATTCCGAGCCCGGCACCCGCAGGGCCGCCGCGGGTGGCCACCGCCGCGGAGGTGGCTTCGTTGACGGCATACGCGCCGGCAGCGGCGCAGGACTTCCAGTTCGCCCTACCCCCCGGAGTGGCACCCGAAGACGGTTTGCAGGTCAGGACCATCTGGGCTGCCCGGGCCATCAGTGTGCTGTTTCCGGAGGTCACCAACATCGGTGGCTTCCGGCAGGATCCGCTGCCGTGGCACCCCAACGGGTTGGCGATCGACGTGATGATCCCCAACCATCACAGTCCGGAGGCCATCGAGCTGGGCAACCAGATCGCCGGTTACGCCCTGGCCAATGCCACGCGGTGGGGTGTGCTGCATGTCATCTGGCGGCAGGGCTACTACCCGGGCGTCGGCGCACCGAGCTGGACGGCTGATTATGGGTCGGAGACCGCCAACCACTACGACCACGTCCACATCGCCACCAACGGCGGCGGGTACCCCACCGGACGCGAAACCTACTACATCGGCTCGATGAGCACCGCGCCGGCCGATTAACCAGCACAGCACTATTCGGGCCCAGTAGTCAGAGATCGATCCCGGAGAACATGATTCGGTTGGGGTCGTACGTCTGCCGGACCCGGCTCAGCCGGGCTAGGTTCGGACCGAAGTAGCGTGCCGGCGGTTGGTTCGCTTCCGGATAGTTGACGTAGCCGCCGACCGAATACGGGCGCACCGCGTGGTGTGCGGTGTTGAGCCAACTGATCGCCGCGGCCGGCGAACCCGGGGTCGCCGATGTTTCGACGTACCACTGCACCAGCGCGGACTGCCGGCGCCACGGAAAGGCGGTGGCCCCCGGTTCCACGCCGGCCAGCGCGCCGTCCAGCGCGTGCATGATCACCATGGCCCGGCCCGCCGTCGCGGGAAAAGCGTGCAACGCCGTGGCGATCCCCTGCGCGGCGGGCGCGTTGACCGTCGGCAGGACATCGGATCCGCCGACATAGCCCAGCGGCGCCGGGTTGAGGTTGCCGACCGCCAGTAACCGCACCAGGTCCAAATGGTTGAGCGTGTGGTGCTCGGTGCCGGTCGGCGCTACGCCCACGGCTGACGCGATGGCGTCCGCGACGCTGTGACCCGACCCGACCGGGCAGGTCGCCAAAATCCGACACTGCGCGCCGGTGCCGTCGGCGGAGCCGTCCGCCAGCGCCCAGTTGCTGCGGTCGGCGGCCCGCAGCCAGTTCTGCCAACCGACCAGAACCTGCGCGAATGACTGGGGCGGGAAATCGAGATTCACCACGTCCAGGTCACCTACCGGAAAGGTGGCAAAGGTCAGCGCTGTCGTCACCCCGAAGTTGCCGCCGCCACCGCCGCGCAGCGCCCAGAACAGATCCGGGTGGCTGGAGGCAGACGCGGTGACCACCTCGCCGCTGGGCAGCACTACCGACGCCGACCGCAATGCGTCGGACATCAGCCCGGCATGTCGGGAATGCGCGCCCAGACCGCCGCCCAGGGCGTGTCCGGCCGTGCCGACCGACGGGCAAGTGCCGGTCGGGATGCCGCGGCCGGCCTCGGCCAGCGTTTGGTGCAGCGCATACAAATCGGTCGCCGGCGTCACGGTGACCAAGCCGGTGCCGGCGTCATAACTGATGCCGCCCGGCAACGGGCGCAGGTCGAGCACCAGCGCGCCATTGGCCGTCGATGCACCCAGATAGGAATGCCCGCCGCTGCGCGGAGCAACTTTGAGGCCGTTGGCCGCGGCGAACGCCATCGCCTTTTGCACGTCCGCCGGTGCCGTGACGGTGACGATCGCGGCCGGCGTCAAATCGTTGAAGTTGGTGTTGAAAACCTGCTTGGCGGCAGTGAATTGGCCACCATCGTCCGGACGTAACACCTGCCCGCCGATGGCCGAGGAAAGGCCTTGCCAACCGGACGGATTCGGCTCTGCGGCGGCGCGGTACGGACCGAAAACCGTGCCTGCGACTACCGCTCCGACGGTGCCCCGCAGAAACGTCTGCCGAGAGATCTCACCGGCCAAGGTCGGGCTGCGTCCGTGATTTGGCCATGTTCCGCATTGTCAACCACTCGGCGGCAAAAACCGCGGTGCTGCATGGCTGTGTCGCCTGGTGACTGTCGCGGCGGGTTGGCGCTACCGCGCTTGCGGGGTCCTCCGCGCCTTGACGAAGGACCGCACCCCCAACGCGAGGTAGCCGGCCAGCACGACGAACATCACCGTGCTGGTGATGACCGCGCCGGGCCGCTGCGCGGTTCCGGCGATCACATCGCCGAGTTTGGCGACGTTCATCAGCGAGCCGAGTGCGCCCAGCAATGCAACTGCGAGAGCGGCATGTATTGCGTGCCGATGCGCCGCCGGCTTAGCTGCGATGAGTCCTGCTGCCAGCACGGCGATCCCAACGAAGGCTGGGATCAGCGCCGTCACGCTGACGGCGGACGAGGCGAGGTAGGCAACGACGCCGGTGGCCACCAGGATCGCGCCGACTGCCTGGGTGAGCGTGGTCACAGTGCACCTTCTTTTCGTGTTTGCGCGCTTCAGCTGTCAAGGCGCCCAACGGTGTTCGCTGGCAGCGAGCGCATCACTCCGGTTGCCAACAGCCTAGCCGAACGCGCTACGGAGCCGCGTTACGGGCCAGATCGACGGCGTTGTCACTGACGAAGTGGCCGGCCGGTGCCTCCCCGCGCCCGCAACTCCCATCGGATTCACCGACCCGCTTGATCCACAGGTAGGCGTCGGCGTGCGCCCCGGCGGTGTCCGCGGTAGGCGGTGTGCCCACTGCCCGGCCATCCGGGTTGCACCAGTTGAGCGGATGCTCAGGCGCCGGTCCGGCGCCGTTGCGCGAGGTGTCGATCACATAGTGTGCACCGTTGGTCATTCCGGAAACCGCCTCGCCGTAGCCGATTTCCTCATCGGTGGTGTAGTAGTTCGAAGTGTTGAGACTGAAACCGCGGGCCCGCGCCACTCCGGCCCGGTTGAGCCGGGCGGCGGCTTCGTCAGCGCTCAGCCAGCGCGAGTGACCGCCGTCGATGTAGACAGCTGCTGCCGGATCGCGGTTGAGCGTGTCGACGGCATAGTTCAACAGGTCGAAGCGTTCCTCGCGCTGATCGCCGGACAGGCAGTCGGCCATCGCGATCGCGTCCGGCTCCAGCACGATCGCCGCCGGCGTGCCGCCCAGACCGTCGGCGACAGCATCGATCCACTGGCGATACGACGCGCCGCTGCCGAACCCGCCCGCCGCGTAGCTGCCGCAGTCCCGGTGCGGAATGGCATACAGCGTCAGCACCGGCATGGCACCGGCCGCTTGTGCCGCTCCGACATACCGGGCCACCGTGCCGGCGACCGTACTGGCTCCGAACGCCTGGTCGAGCCAGTACGCCTGCGGGGTGTTGGCGACGGTGGCCAGTTCGGCGCTCGGATTGTTGCGGGCGGCGACCATGGCCGTGGACGCGGGATCGACGTAGAACGGCTGCCCAGCCAGCGGGTTATCCGCATCGGCCAGCCGTACCGCCGTGCCGGAGTCGAGATGCCGTCCATTGACGTTCACGGCCGCAACACCGAGAACCGCGACCGCCAGCAGGGCGGTGATGCACCGGGCAGCCGAAGTAGCAGCTGAGAGAATCACCCTGAGAAAATTATGCGAACCTGTTACACAACGCAATAGCGGGTGGTCGAGCTACTTCGCAGCCACGGCGGTCAGTGCTCGTCGTAATGATCACCATGTTCAGCGTGCCGATGGCCGTCGTGCAGGTAATCGACGTGATCGTCGTGCTGAACCGCCTGGTGGCCACAGTCCGGGCCGTGGGTGTGTTCAGGGTGAGAATGGGTCTGGTGTTCGGTGTCCGTCATGACCTGAGGCTAATACCGACCCGCGCAGCGGCGCAGCGTGCCGGTTGTCTCAGCACCGCTGCCGGCGCGTTAGGGTGCTGTGGTCGGCCTCAGCGAGTGCGCCGGCAGAACGGTTGAGCATATTCATGACCGCAGCACCAGAGGCGTCGCTGATCGAATCCCGGGTCGGCCACTACTACCAGGCGGACCGCCCCTACCTGGTCGGCCGGGAGAAGGTCCGCGAATACGCCCGCGCGGTGCAGGACTATCACCCCGCGCACTGGGAGGTCGCCGCCGCCGCGGAGTTGGGCTATTCAGACCTGGTGGCTCCGTTGACTTTTACCTCGACCCCGGGCATGTTGTGCAACCGTCGGATGTTCGAATCGGTGGTCGTCGGCTATGACACCTACATGCAGACCGAGGAAGTCTTCGAGCAGCACCGCCCGATCGTGGCCGGTGACCAGCTGCTCATCGACGTGGAGCTGACCTCGGTGCGCCGGATCGCCGGTCGAGACCTGATCACCG
>CAZPZQ010000049.1:0-15184 GCA_964590745.1 uncultured Mycobacterium sp.
CGGTGATCGGCGGCCAGTTCGACTCGATGCTGGCCAAGCTGATCGTCACCGGCGCCACCCGCACCGAAGCACTGGAACGGGCGCGGCGCGCGCTGGACGAGTTCCATGTCGAAGGGCTGGCCACCGTCATCCCGTTCGACCGGGCCGTGGTGCGGGATCCGGCGTTTGTCGGCGACGACAACGGCTTTTCGGTGCACACCAGGTGGATCGAAACCGAATGGAACAACACCATCGAGCCGTTCACCGGCAGTCAACCACTGGACGACGAAGCAGAAGCCCGGCCGCGGCACACGGTCGTCGTCGAAGTCGGCGGACGCCGCCTGGAAGTATCACTGCCGGGGGGTCTGGCACTGTCCAATGGCGGCGGCAACGGCGGCTCGGCCGGCGTGATCAAGAAAAAACCCAAGCCACGTAAGCGCGGCGCGGCAGCCGGCGCGGCGGCGTCGGGCGACGCGGTGACCGCGCCCATGCAGGGCACCGTGGTGAAAGTGGCCGTGCAGGAAGGTCAGCAGGTCGCGGCCGGTGACCTGGTCGTCGTGCTGGAAGCGATGAAGATGGAGAACCCGGTCACCGCGCACAAAGACGGCACCGTCACCGGTCTCGCAGTGGAAGCCGGGACGGCGATCACACAGGGCACGGTGCTGGCGGAGATTAAATAGCCGAAGCTACGTTAAGGCTGGCGCCGATGCTTGCCGATTTCGGCAACCCGCCTGCGCCCGACGAACACCCAGGCGACGCCCGCGATTGCGGTGACTGCCGCGACCGCACCCAGCCCGATTGCCCAACTGCCAGCGCTTTCCGCAGCTGCGGTCAGCGCGGCGGCCAATGTCACCACCGCCACCACGATCAGCGCATAGCCCGGAACCTGGCGGCGGTCTTTCAACACCAATCCAACTTGTGGGCGGCTGGTCCGTGCGCGATCGATCGGATCATCGATATCAGCCATGAAAAGGCCGTACCCACCCGCGCCCCCGCCGAAACCAGGGTCAGGCCGGCGATTCCTCCCGCAACGCCGCCAACAGTGGTTCGGCAGCTTTCTTCAAGAACAAGTCCTGGGCGCCTCCCCCGATTTGGACTAGCGCAATATCGGTGAAACCCGCCTGCCAGTAGGCCCGAACCGCGTCGACGATCCCGCCCAGGTCGGGCCCGCACGGGATGCTGGCTGCCACATCGTCCGGGCGCACGAAGCGCGTCGCCGCCGCGAAACCGGCCGGCGTCGGCAACTCGGCATTGACCTGCCAGCCTCCACCGAACCAGCGGAACTGCTCGTGAGCCCGCCGCACCGCGGTATCGCGGTCGGGGTCCCAGCACACCGGCACCTGGCCGACCACCCGACCGCCCCCGGCCAGCCCGGCCGCCTGCCGCGCACCGTGCCACGCGTGGACCAGCGTGCGGTCGGGTTGCACGGCGATCAAGTGATCGGAGAGGGTGGCGAACTTGTCGACCGCCTTGTCGCCGGTCATGGCGATGCCCACGCCGACCGGGGTGTCGGGCAAATCCCACAGCCGAGCCAGGTCCACCTGAAAGTAGTCCCCGCGCCACGTCACCGTCTCGCCGCTGAACAGGGCGCGGATGATCTCGATCGCTTCACGCAGCATGTCGTGGCGGCGCCGCACGCTCGGCCAGCCCCGCCCGACCACGTGTTCGTTGAGATTCTCGCCCGAACCTAACCCCAGGGTGAATCGGCCATCGGCCAGGTTTTGCACCGTGGCGGCCTGCTGCGCGACCACCGCGGGGTGATACCGCATCGTCGGGCAGGTCACGTACGAGTACAGGTCCGCCCGTTTGGTGGCTTGCGCCACCGCCCCCAATGTCACCCAGGCGTTCGGCGCGTGCCCCTGCGCGGAAAGCCAGGGCGAGAAGTGATCGCTGCAAACTTCGAAATCGAACCCGTGTTCCTCGGCCGAAACCGCGTGACTCACCAGGTCTTTTGACCCATTCTGCTCGGTCAGCAGGGTATAGCCGAAACGTGTCATAACGCCACGGATACCCAGAGCTCACCGGCCCAAACTGATCAGCGGCAGCAACGAACCCCATTCCTGCTCAACGGCGTTCGCTGCCGCATCGACGTCGTTACCGCGACGGCCTGCCCCGCCGCCAGCCGCTGCCACCAGCGCGGAGGACAGCGAGAAAACCGACAGCGTGTACTTGTGGCTCGCTTCGACCAACTCCATAAACGTCTCGTCGGGACGGCGTCGGCGCAGTCCCACCAGGATGCCTTTGGCAACGTCGAGCGCGCGCGCCGGCGACCGCGGGCACATCGGCTGGATAAAACTGTTGCATGGCAGGATTCCTCCGTTCCCCCGTCCGCTCTGCTGTTTTTCATGGGGACCGCTGGTGCCGCGATCAGCACTGGGTGGCTGCCCGGATCCGCTGTCGGTCAGCGCCGGCTTGAGCGGTGCCGACGGCGGTTGGTAGCTGTTCGACGGCCCCCCGCGCCATCGGATTGCCCGGGTGCAGCTGCCGTGCTGGTTGGATTGCTGCCGCAGTGCGGGCACGCCCCACCGTCAATTGTGTCCATGGTTTCCTCACGTTGCGTATCTGTCCGGCTATACCCGGGCGACTCGCCAAGTCATTCGCCGCGCGCCCACTCGATCGCATCCGGGTTTGATCGCCGCGGCCGCCGGGGTAATCCGCCGCTGTGACTGTTGCACCAGTGAGCGTTGAGCCTGTGCTGCCGCCGACCTGCGGGCCGCTGTCGAACGCTGTCCGCGACCTCCTCGCCGGGCACGCGGCGCCGCCCGTCGTCCGTGCATTGGCGATCGAGGCCGACCCGTACGGGCTGGATCTGCAACTGGCTTTGTATCTGTGTTACGAGCTGCACTACCGGGGTTTCGCCGGGGTCGACCCGGGTTGGGAATGGGATCCGGGTCTGTTGGCCCTGCGCGCGGAGCTGGAGCGGCCGTTCCTGGCAGCGATTCACCGTGATGTTGGCCCGATTCCGGCCGGCACCTCCGCGCAAGCTGAGATGGATGCGTTGACCGTCGAGCCCCGGCGCGGCGCCGGTCCGTCCTGGTATCTCCGCGACCGTGGCAGTTGGGAACAGATGCGCGAATATTTCGTGCATCGATCGCTCTACCACCTCAAAGAGGCCGATCCGCACGCCTGGGTGATTCCCCGTCTGACCGGGCAGGCCAAAGCCTCGTTCGTCGCGGTGGAATTCGATGAATATGGCGCCGGCCAGGGCCGGCAGGTACACCAGCAACTCTTCGCCGACCTGATGAGTGCCGCCGATTTGGACCCGACCTATCTCGCCTATCTTGACACGGTGCCGGCCGAATCCCTGGCGGTGGTCAACCTGATGTCGCTGTTCGGGCTGCACCGCCGCTGGCGGGGGGCGACCATCGGGCATTTCGCGGCAACGGAGATCACCTCGTCGCCGGGGTCACGCCGCCTGGTCGCCGGGTTGCAACGGCTGAGCGCACCGGGAGCCTGTGTCGCGTTCTACCAAGAGCACATCGAGGCGGATGCGCTACACGAGCAGGTGGTGCGTACCGACGTGGTCGGCGATTTGCTCGCTCGTGAGCCTGAACTCGAAGCCGACGTGGTCTTCGGGATCCGCGCCTGCGCTGCGGTCGAGGAAAACCTCGCGAACGCCATCATGGTGTGCTGGGAGGCCGGCCGGACGTCCCTACACCGCCCACTGACCACATCAGATAATGTTTCTATGGCATTCGGCCGGAAGCGTTACACAACCGTTGCCGCTCGTCTTCGAGCCGAGTAGCCTAGCGGACAGGTTGAGTTCACAGCCGCCGGATGAACGTCACCTCCGAGGGCGGACAGCCCGACAGTCCACCCCTTCGCCAGAAGGTTTTCCACCCCCGCTGACGTGATCCAACAGCACGATTCGTCGACTGATGGAGTCACACAACATGTCCCCGACAACAACCGGGGCGCTAGCGACCGCAGCGCCTCCTATGCATGGCAGTTTCGGACCGCAAAGCTGGACGCTGCACGCCGCCAAATTCACAGTGCACTGGGGGCGCTCCGGCGCGGTGATCGCAGCCGTCGGAGAAATCGACGCCGCAAACGCGAAACCGTTCGCCGATCTGGTAGAGCGTTGCGCGGACTGCGCGGAGTGGCTGGTTCTGGATCTGTCCGAGCTGGAATTCATCGGCACCGCCGGCTTTTCCGCGCTGCAGGTGATCAATGCACGCTGCGCGAAGGCCAGCATGCATTGGCTGATGGTGCCCGGCATGGCGACCTCGACCCTGCTGCGAATCTGCGACCCGGAATCGCGGCTGCCGGTTTCCGAGTCGCTGACCACCGCGCTGGCCAAGGTTCAAAACAACCGGATACTGCGGCCGGTACCCCCGATCGAATAGCCGCTCAGGCGGGCACCGCGTCGGTTTGTCGATCCCAGGCCCGGTGCTTGGCTAGCTCGGCGGCAAAAGCGGCAAAGAAGTCGTCAGTTAGGTCATCGGCTGCCACTTTGGTGGTCACCACACCGTGCGAGGTGTTGACCGCGGTACCCTCGGCGATCTGCTCGGCGATGCCCGCCTTGGGCAGCAGTTTGATGCCGGCACCGAAAGCACCGACCGGCTTGAGGTGCTTGTACGCCTCGGTGACGAAGTGCATCGCATAGCCATCGCCGGTCAGGGTCTGCACCGAGTCCGGCCCACACGGCACGACAACCGCGTCGTAGAGCACCGACGCCATGGTGTTGATGGCCCGGTCCACCGGTAGCTCACCGCCGGATCCACCGGCCAGCACACCGCCGGCGACCGGCGCGAGCACCTCAACTATGGCACCGCGCTGCTGCATCGCCTCGATGAACGCGCTGGTGCCGACCACATCGACGCCGTCGGCGGCCAGCACCGCGATCTTGCGACTCTCGATGCTGTCGGTTGTGGTATTGAGCTGCGACAACGCTGGTGACGCCGGCATTTTGTCGTCGACCGGCTGTTCGTCGGGCGGGGCAAGCCCCAGTTTGGCGGCTACTCGCGCCGCCAGGTCGTGATCGACCAGGTTCAACAGTTCCACCACCCGCGACCGGATTTCTTGCACCTGGACCTTGCCCAGTTCGAAGGCGTAACCGGCCACCACGTGTTCGGCTTCTACCGCGGACATGCTCTTCCAGAACATTCGCGCCTGGCTGAAGTGATCTTCGAAGCTCTTGGCGCGTTGCCGTACCTTGTGACCGTCGACTTTTTCGGTGTAGTGCTGGAACACGTCGGCATCGGCCCCGGGACTAGCCAAAGCCGGGCACCCCCCGCTCAACGTATTTTTGTAATAGCTGGCTTTGCCGCGTGGAATCGCTATCTGACCGTAGCCATCGTGTTGGTTGTTGCGCACATCGGCCAACGGCCGGTTTACCGGCAGCTGCGCGAAGTTGGGCCCGCCCAACCTGATCAACTGGGTGTCCAGGTAGGAGAAGTTCCGCATCTGCAACAGCGGATCGTTGGTGAAGTCGATCCCGGGCACCACGTTGGCCGGGCAAAATGCCACCTGCTCGGTCTCGGCAAAGAAGTTATCCGGATTCCGGTTGAGTACCATCTTTCCCACCGGCCGCACCGGAACCTGTTCCTCGGGAATGATCTTCGTCGCATCCAGCAGATCGAAGGCGAAGTTGAACTCGTCACGCTCGGCCACCAGCTGCACACCGAGCTCATACTCCGGGTACTGGCCGGCCTCGATGGCCTCCCACAGATCGCGCCGGTTGAAGTCAGGGTCTTTACCGGCAACTTTCTGACATTCATCCCAGATCAGGGAATGCACGCCGAGTTTGGGCTTCCAGTGGAATTTTACGAAAGTGCCCTCACCGCGCGCATTGACGAAACGAAACGTATTGACACCGAAGCCCTGCATCATCCGGTAACTGCGCGGCAACGCCCGGTCCGACATCATCCACATAACCGTGTGCAGCGTCTCCGGCTGCATCGCGACAAAGTCCCAGAATGTATCGTGCGCTGACTGTGCTTGCGGAATCTCGTTGTCCGGTTCCGGTTTGACCGCGTGCACAAAGTCCGGGAACTTGATGCCGTCCTGGATGAAAAACACCGGAAAGTTGTTGCCCACCAAGTCATAGTTGCCCTGTTCGGTGTAGAACTTGGTCGCGAACCCGCGCACGTCCCGGACTGTGTCAGCGGAGCCGCGGAAGCCGGCGACGGTGGAGAATCGCACAAAAACCGGGGTCTGCTGGCCCGGAGTGGTCAAAAACTTCGCGGCGGTGTATTCGGCCAACCAATCGTCGTAGGGCTCGAAGAATCCGTACGCTCCCGAGCCGCGGGCATGCACCACCCGCTCCGGGATCCGCTCATGGTCGAAGTGGGTGACCTTCTCCCGGGCGTGGAAATCTTCCAGCAGGCTCGGGCCGCGTGGCCCGGCCGTCAGTGTGTCATCGGTGTGGTCTATCCGTACGCCCTGCTGGGTCGTCAAGTAACCGGATTGGCGATCGAGCCGGTAGTCGTCCAGTTGCCGGTGCTTGGCGTCGCCGTCGTTGCCCACCGTGGCTCCTCTCGGCCTCATTCATCGGTATGGGTATTCCCTGCGTGGGTACCCAGCCGGTGCACCCACAAACGACTGGCAGTAAGTGAGTTGAACCGTGACCGTCAAGCCCGCCGTCCTGTTCGACATTGACGGCACCCTGGTCGACTCGAACTACCTGCATGTTCACTCCTGGCGGTGCGCCTTTGCCGAAGTGGGCATCGCGGTGGAGGCGTGGCGCATCCATCGCGCCATCGGGATGGACGGATCCACGCTGGTGCGCTCGCTGTCGGCTGGCGCGCCCGACGCAGCCCAGCAGCGACTGAAGGACTTGCACTCCCGTTACTACCGGCAGGCCGCGGCGCTGCTGTGCCCGCTGCCCGGTGCCCAGCAACTGTTGGAACGGGTCGCAGCGCTCGGACTTCAGGTGGTGTTAGCGACTTCGGCGCCCGAAGATGAGTTGGCGATCTTGCGCGAGGTGCTCGACCGCGACAATCTGGTGGCAGCGGCCACGTCGGCGTCTGATGTCGATATGGCGAAACCCGAGCCGGACATCATCGCGGTGGCGCTGGACCGCGCCGGAGTGTCGGCCGACCGAGCGGTTTTCGTCGGCGATGCGGTCTGGGACGCGCAGGCTTGCAGTCGTGCTGGGGTGCGCAACATCGGCCTGCTCAGCGGCGGTATTTCGCGCACTGAGCTGGAAGCCGCGGGTGCAGCCCCAGTCTTCGAAAACGCCGACGATCTGCTCGCGCACCTGCACCAGACGCCGATTGGCGCACTGGTCCGCGGCCCGCGGCCAGTTTGAGGCCGGCACCAGCCGGTAATAGCTCTGGGATGGACGAGGCCGCGTTTTTAACCACGCTGACCCGTGTTATCGGTGGGCTCAGCCGGGCTGGTGTGCCGTTCGCGCTGGCCGGTGGCGCCGCCGTCTACGCGCACGGCGGGCCGCACTCCAGCCACGACATCGATGTGCTGGTTCAACCGGACGACGCCGACCGCGCGGTGGACGCGTTGACCGGGGTCGGCATGGCCAAGGCGCGGCCCCCGGAAGACTGGTTGCTCAAAGTTTACGACGGCGATGTGCTGGTCGATCTAATCCATCACATCGCCGACGGTCCGGTCACCGCCGACACCATTGCCGCCGCCGAGAAAATCCGGGTCGGATCGGTGTCGACGCGGGTAATCAGTGCCACCGAGTTGATGATGCACAAAGTGATGGTGCTGGATAGTCACCGCTGCGACTTTTCCGGGCTTCTGCTGACCGCGAAAATCCTTCGGGAGAAGGTTGATTGGGCAGACCTTCGATGGCGGACCCGGAGTTCGCCGTTCGCCCAGGCGTTCTGGCACCTGTTGTGCGGATTGTCGATTGTCGATAGCGACGCTATCGCTGAACCAGTCGCGAGTCGGGAACTGGGAGGAAGAGATGCCAACCCCGAGTATGTGGAAGCCCGCGTGCGCCGAGCGCTCGCCGAGGATCCGCAGGTCGCCGAACTAGGAATTGGCATCGAAATGGGGCGCGATGCCATGCGGTTGGTCGGTCCGGTCAACTGCCCGCAGCGCAGAGCCGAGATCGAAGCAATGGTGCGGCACATCGTCGAGCCGCTGCCGGTGGTCAACGACATTGAGGTGGTGCAACTGGCCGAACCCACCGAGCAGGTGGCCCGGTGATCCGGGTAGCCGCGGTCGGTGATATCCACTTGGGTGAAGATTCGCGCGGCACACTGCGCTGGTGTGATATCGGCCAGCGGGCCGATCTGCTGGTGGTTGCCGGTGATCTGACCCGCCACGGCACAATCGACGAAGCACGGGTGGTGGCCGACGAATTGGCCGGATGCTCAGTTCCGGTGGTGTGCGTACTCGGCAACCACGACTACCACCACGACCAACACGGCGAGATCGCCACGACACTGCGAGACGCCGGTGTCGTCGTTCTGGACGGCAGCACGCACATGCTGGACATACGCGGACAGCGGGTTGGCATCGCGGGGGTGAAGGGTTTCGGCGGCGGCTTCGCGGGTAAGTGTGCGACCGCCTTCGGCGAGCCGGAGATGAAAAGCTTTGTCGGCGCTACCCTGAGCGCGGCCGAGCGGCTGCGGGCCGGACTGCACGAGCTGCGCGCTGCTCATCGCATCGCGCTGTTGCACTACGCACCCATACCCGACACGCTGCGCGGGGAGCCGCCTGAGATCTACCCGTTTCTCGGCTCGTACCTGCTCGGCGCGGCCATCGACGACGCCGGCGCCGACCTGGCCGTGCACGGCCACGCGCATTCGGGTTGCGAGGCCGGCCGCACCCCGGGCGGCGTTCCGGTGCGTAATGTGGCTCAGCCGGTGATCCAGGCGCCGTATGCCGTTTACCGCCTCGAGCACGCCGCGGTGAACAGCCCGGCTCCATCGTTCAACGAAGCTGCAGACCCAGCACAGCTGCCAGCGTCGCCAGCGCGGTGAACATCCACGCAACGTAATCACCCACATGCCCGGAATGGACGTTACGCAGCGCCGTGACGGCCGGCCGCGATACCGCTGCTGCGGCACGCCGCCACGCCGAGCCGATGTGCGGAGTGCGCAGTCCGGCTGCCGCCACCCCGGTCGCCGCGGACGCACCGGCGATGCCCAACGCAATCCCGAGCAGCGACCAACCCGGCCCGGGGCCGACCGGTAGGGCCGCACTTTCGCCGGTCAGCACGGCGGCAAGGTAGCCGGCGGTGTCGGTGAATCGCCGCGCGGCAGCGTCGGCTGACGCTGCCACGGTCGGCACCACGCCCGCCGCGAGGCAGCCCGCTAGCAGCACCGCGATCACGGCGTACATGCTTCCCCGCGGCTGACGCAGTTCGGTGTCCGGTTGTTCGTCGCCCGTCGTCGGCTGTGAGCCGTCGCCCTGTTCAGACGGTTCGCCTCTGGTGCCCCACCCGGTGAAGCAGCGGCCACCGGCCCGCAGCACCGCGCCGGCGGTCAGCGCTGAAACCACCAGAAACAGCGCCGACCCCACCAGCCGCCGATGGCCTCTTCGCTAGCGGGCCGGGCCGCCATCGCGCACGGCAGGGTGCACGCAACAGCAGCAGCCATTTCGGCCGCGGTCCGCGTGGTCAGTGTCGCTGCCCAAACTGCTGCGGTGACCACCCACCAGAGCAGCGTTTCGGCAACCGCCGATATCAGCGGCGGCGCAACTCGCGTCGTATCAGCGCGGCGCGCCTATCGGCCTCGGACACGGCGGTTGTGTTTCTTGATCGCCGTAACCAGTTCGGACTTCTTCATCGTGGATCGGCCGTGAATGTCCAGTCGACGCGCGATGTCCAGCAGATGGCTCTTGCTGGCGTTGGCGTCCACCCCCTCAGCCGACGGCCCGGTGTTGCGCGGACCGCCGCGTTCGGCGCGCTTGTCCGACGGACCGCGCTTCTTCTTGGGCTCCCAGTGGTCGCCGACTTTTTCGAAACTGTGCTTGAGCGCGGCATAGGCGACCCGGTGGGCCCGCGGTTCGCTGCCGTACTCTTTGACGGCTGCGTCGTGCGCGTTGGCGAAGGTCCGTTGCGCTTTGCTGCTGGAACGCTTCAAGGTGCTCGGCAGCTCGCTAGATTTCGGCCTGCCCCGTGTCGTCGTCTTCGGCATCGGGCCTCCAATCGTCGTACCGACTTTCTCGCCGCTGGATACCCGCAACGCACCACAATCAATCACGCGAATGTAACGGCGATGCCTTCGATGACGTTCAATGTCGCGCCGGACGGTCCACGCTGGTTTATTCCTAGCCGCCGCAGGGTAGCTCGATGAGGTCTGACGGCTTCGTCATTGGAGGTACGGCGGTGGACATCGAGCCCGGCGACGTGACCGGCACCCGAAACAAGGATTACAACCTGTTGCGCTATACCCGGGAATGCCTGGACAACGTGCTGCGGATGCAGTCCTACATCGCTGACGCCCAACGCGACGGCGATCCGGACGTGGTGGAGCTGTTCCGTAAGGCCCAGGCCGACAGCCACAAAGGCGCCGAGTTGGGCAAACGACTGTTGGCCACCCGACTCTAGTCGCCCGGCGGATTGGTTAAACGAAGGGATGACGACGGTGACGACGCGCCGGTTCATCATGCTGGTCGGGGCGGTGGTGTTAGTCGCCGGTGTGATCGGGCTATTGGTTCCGGTGTCGGTGTCGCACAACGGTGAGAAGTCGGTGGGATGCGGAACGGGTCTGGTGGCCGACATGTCTGCCGCTCAGGCGGCCAATGACAAGGATCTGGCGAACCTGCCGATCATCAACCAAGTTGTCCCGCATATCGATTACCTCGCCGAGTGTCATACGTCGGTGAACAGTCGACGTGCCTGGTCCATCCCGCTGGTCGTTATCGGTGCGGTCGCCGCCGCCGGCGCGCTGCTGGTGCGGCCGAAACGTCCGAGCGGCTGACGACAGCCAGCACGCCGGCACCGGCAGCCAGTGCGGCGGCGACTCCGGCGCCGAGCCGAGCGTGCCGCGACGTCCACATCTGCGGACTGTGTGAGTGCGACGAAGCGTCGAACTCACCGCGCGCGCCGTGATCGCTTCCGCCCGCGCGGTCGACCGGTTCCCACAGGTTGTGTGGCTGTTCGCCATCCGTTCGTTGATCGGTTTGCTGTGAGTCGTAGCCGGTGCGGGCCAGATAGCGGTCGAGGAGCGGGGCGGCGAGCTTCTGCGCAACCAGGGTGGCAACCGTGCTTTCGCCCACCCAATACTGCTTGCGCCGCGCGTGGTCGGCGGCATGCAGGACGCTGCGAGCGACCAAGTCGGGCTGGTAGATCGGCGGCACCGGCTGCGGATGGCGGGCTAACCGGGACAGCACCCAGGAGAATTGCGGCGTATTGACCGCCGGCATCTGCACGATCGTGATGCGGACCTCCGACCCTTCGTGCAGCAGCTCGCAGCGCACCGACTCGGTGAAACCGTTGACGGCGTGCTTGGCGCCGCAGTAGGCCGACTGCAGTGGAATGGACCGCTCCCCCAACGCCGAACCGACTTGAACGATGGTGCCGCGATCACGCTGCCTCATCGTGGACAGTGCCACCATGGTGCCGTGCACGAAGCCGAGGTAGCACACTTCGGTGACGCGTTTGAACTCCACCGGGCTGATCTCGGTGAACGGTGCGAACACCGACGCGAACGCGACGTTGATCCAGGTGTCGATCGGACCGAATTCGGCTTCGGTACGCTCAGCGGCCGCTGCTACGGCCGCGTGGTCTGCGACATCGGTGGGGATGGCAAGCGCCGTGCCGCCGGCGTCTTCGACGTCGCGGGCGGCGCCGCGCAAGCCGGCTTCCCCGCGGGCCAGCAGCGCCACCTTCGCGCCGCGCTGCCCGAAAAGTTGCGCGGTCGCCCGGCCGATGCCGGCGCTGGCTCCGGTGATGACCACCGTCTCTGTCATGGCTCAACGCCCTTCTGCGGTATCGATATCTTCTTGGTCGCCAAGCGCTCACCGAGCCGCGAGGCCAGTGCCATGATGGTCAGCGCCGGGTTGGCCGACCCCTGCGTCGGGCATACCGAGCCGTCGGCGATGAACAGGTTCGGCACGCCCCACATCCGGTGGTCGGAGTCGACCACCGAGTTGTCCGGGGCGGTGCCCATCCGGGCGCCACCGATCAGGTGCGCGTACCGCTGAATGGTGAGTACGTCTTGTGCTCCGGCAGCGTACAGGATGTCGGCGATGACCTTGGTGGAGTAGGCCATGTTCGCTTTGTCGTTGGCGCAGCGGCTGTAATCCATCCGGGCTATCGGGATGCCGTAGGCGTCGGTTTCGGTGGCCAACGTGACCCGGTTGTCCGGCAGCGCCAGCAGTTCGTTGAGCACACCGACGGTGGTCCAATGGTTGTAATCACGCATGTATTCGCGCAGCGCCCGCCCCCAATGCCCGTCTGCGAGCACATGCTCAGACCAGCCGATGGGCAGCGGCGACACGGTTTGGATGGAGAAGCCGCGGGCGAACCCGCGTGATGCGTCGGTCTCGTAGTACTGCTCGGACGACACCTGCGGCGGTGGTGCCTTATACATTCGCAGCTCTTCTGGCCATCGCCCGGCGGTTTGCGCAGCGCCCTGCACCATGACGTAGCGGCCGACTTGGTCGGTGTTGTTGCCCAGGCCGTGCGGGAACCGGTTACTCACCGAGTTCAGCAGCAACCGTGGCGTTTCAATGGAATACCCGGCGACCGCAACTACTTTGGCGCGTTGAAATCGCTCATCTCCACCGACCTCGTCGTGGTACACCACTCCGCTGGCGGCGCCGGTCTCGTCGAGTTCGACGCGGACGGCCATACAGTCGGCTCGAATTTCCACCCCGTGCGCTAGCGCATCGGGCAGGTGAGTCACATACGGGCTGGCCTTCGCGTTCACCTTGCAGCCCTGCAGGCAATACCCGCGGTAGATGCAGTGTGGCCGATTCCCGAAGGTGCCGTTCACGATCCCGACTGGCCCGACGCGCATCTCGATACCAAGGTTGCGGGCGCCGTGCCAGAGTTTTGCCGCCGCTCCGGAGACCGGATGCGGCGAGGACGGGTAGCGGTGCGGGTATCCCCACGGCCAGTTCTGGCCCGCCACCGGCAGTTCGGCTTCCAGCCGCTCGTAATGGCCGCGGATGTCTTCATAGTCGATCGGCCAGTCCTCGCCGACACCGTCCAGGCTGTGGGTCCGCAGGTCGCTCGGGTGAAAGCGAGGGCAGTACCCGGCGTAATGCACCATCGAGCCGCCCACCCCGCGGCCGGAATTGTTCTTGCCCAGTTCGATCGGGTCGTCACCGCCGATGATGCGCTTTTGGGTCCAGTACAGCGGATGCGATCCGGCTTCATCGGAAACCCAGTCCTCATCAGGGTGCCAGAACGGGCCGGCCTCCAGGATCACGATTCGCCAGCCGGCGCGGGCCAGCCGCTGCGCTAGAACCGACCCGCCGGCGCCGGCACCGATGATCACCAGGTCGACGTCGTCGTCGGTTCGATAGCGGCACATGGTTTTTTCGCCCGGGAGGTTGCGGGCGTGCACGTCGAGCAGGAATCGCGAGTCGTTGTCGGCCGGGCCGACTGACCCTTTGAGCAGACCGCGCCAGAAATCACCCATTACAGTTGCTCTTCCTCGACCACTTGCACCGGGTCTTCGTCGGTGGCGCCCCGGGTTTCGAACGGCTCCCGCACCGATTTGGGCCCAGTCGAGCCGCCCAGCCGCATGAAGCCGCGCGGGTACGCCGGCCCGCCGAAGCCGATCTCGTTCCATGCCCACGGGTGGCAGTAGAACGCCGACAGCGCCATCCGCATACACACCGACCAGGCACGATTGACGTTGAGCTGCAACCAGGTACCGCCGCTGAACTCGCCGCGAGAAAACTGGTCAACTATGTCGAGTTGGACACCGGCCTCGGCGTCGCCGAAGGAAGCCTTCTGGTACCGGTCTCGGGCCACCTCGTCCAGGCCGCGCAGCACCATCCGCCAGGTATCCCGGTCGTCGGGCATGTCGGCGTACTGGTAGCCATCCAGCCGCCCCGCTGCTAAAGTGTCGTCGACCATTTCGGCGACCGGCACCCGCGGTTCGTTGTCCTGCGCCAACACGATGTCGCAGAACGCCCGCAGCGCTGGTTCTTCGTCGGCGGTGAAAAACCGTAGCGGTCCGGGATCATCCAGCCGGGCCAACACCACTTCTCTGGTGGCTTCGTCCCAGCTGTCGACCGTGTCGAGCACGTCGAAGTCGGGATAGCGGCCGATCATCTGCGGGGTGGTGCCCCGCCGTTGCCGCGGCAGCCAGGACGGGTGTGGAGGTTGCCGGTCGGCCCGCAGGTTGGGCAGATGATCCGGACGGGAAGTATCGGCCATGGTGCCGCCGGGTCAGCGTTCGCGTCGCAGCACCGCAGCCAACAACCCCATCCCGCCGACCATCGCCATCAGGCCGGGCGCCGCGATGGGTGGTCCCATCGGCACGTTGTACGACGCCATCCGCCAGCCGCCGGGCTTGCGAGCCACCCCGCGCGCATGCAGATATTCACCTAACAGACCGTTGGCAGCGTAGATGCCCGCGGTGAATGGCAGCCATCGTTTAGCCCAGCGGCGGGAGAACACCCCGGCGATGCCGGCCACCACGACCGGGGGAGTCACCAGGACCGGACTCCACATCCACTTGTTGCCGAAGCCGGCTTTGTAGTGCTCGAGGTAGATCTCGACCGTCGTCACCACCGCGGCGACCGAGGTCAGGCCAGACAGCGACCGCTCAAAGCGGCCGTGCGCCACATTGCGTAGAAATCGGTCGAGTACATCCTCGGCTTCGCCAATCCATTCCGCGTGGCTGCCGGCTCGCAGTGCAGAACCACCGGCACTCAACAACATCACCATCGCGTCACCCTCAGATCACGTTTTTCGAAAGCAGAGACGGCTCGGCAGTACCCGGCTCCACGGAGCGCTAAACCTGCTAAGGCGCACCGCGTTGCCTGCATTCACCTTCGGGTTTGACGCGCCAGAATAACGGGCACTGAAACACTACGGGCGACCTCGGAAATGACCGCCTGAACGAACGGAGAGCCCATGCGCGGTGGCGGGTTTCTCGGCGCAATTGTGCTGGTATGGCTACTGATCGGTGTGTTCGCGGCATGGCAGCGCGGTTACTTCCAAGGCAGCCCGACCAGCTGCGCCAGAGCCGGAACCATCGCGCTGACGCTGGTCGCAGGCCCGTTGAACTACGCGGGCGTCAGGCCGAGTCTTGCGGATTGTCGTTTACCGGAACCCAGCTCGATGCCGGGTCTGAGCTGGAACGCCTAAGAGAAATGGAGTGGT
>CAZPZQ010000050.1:0-13349 GCA_964590745.1 uncultured Mycobacterium sp.
TGGCCGCGGTGGCCGGGTACTCGTCCTTGTCGATCATGTTCTTGTCGAACGACTCGGCCATCAGCTTGTCGGCCTCGGGGTCCATCCAGGTGGTGACAAAGGTGGCCAGGTTCAGCCGGGAGCTGCCGTCGAGCATCAGCTCATCGTGGATGAACCGGTAGGCGGTCTCCGGGTCCATCGCTTCGTCGGGCAGTCGCAGCGCCGGAATCGGTGCGGTGAACATCCGGCCGGTGTACGCGGGGGCGATCGAGTGGGCGGGCACGGACGGGTGGGACACAGCGGATCCTCTCGGTTACAGGTCGGCCAGGGCGGTGCGGATGTGAGCCAGGATGCGCGACGCCGATGTCGGTGCGTCTCCGGGTCCGGGATCGGCGGCTGACAGCCCGGCCGCGTGCGAGTGGACGTACGCGGCAGTGGCCGCGGCCTCGGCAGCCGGCAGCCCGGAGGCCAGCAGCGCGCCGATCATTCCGGAGAGTACGTCACCGGATCCGGCGGTGGCTGCCCACGATTGGCCGGCCGGATTGAGGTAGACCGGTCCGCCGGGGTCGGCGACGACGGTGACGTGGCCTTTGAGCAGGACGGTGGCACCGAGTTCGTCGGCTAGCCGACGGGTGGCGCCGACCCGGTCGTCGCCGGGCGGGCGACCGGCCAGCCGGGCGAACTCTCCGGCGTGCGGCGTCAGCACCGTCGGGACCGCGCGGGCGGTGCGTGCGGTCACCAGGTCGGGGTGGGCGGCCAGGATGGTCAGCGCGTCGGCATCGACGATGACCGGAACGTCGGTGTCCAGCGCGAACCACAGCGTCGCGGCAGCGGTCGCGTCGGTACCCAGGCCCGGACCAACGACCCAGGACTGCACCCGCCCGGCCGCGGCGGCGCTGGGCGCGGCTACCACTTCGGGCCAATGTGAGACCACTTGCTCCGCAGCGCTTCCGGCGTAGCGCACCATACCGGCCGTGGATGCCACCGCGGCGCCGGCGCACAGGATCGCCGCCCCCGGGTAGGTGGCCGACCCGGCCAGCACCCCGGTGACGCCCTGGGTGTACTTGTCATCGGCACGACCGGGGGCGGGCCAACGGGCCACGGCGTCGACCGCTTCGAAGCCGTGCATGTCGGTGGGCGGCAGATCCAGGCCGATGTCGACCAGCTCCACCCGGCCGCAATCGCCTAGCGCGTGCACCGGTTTGAGCCCGCCGAAGGTCACGGTCAGCGCCGCGTGCACCGCGGGTCCGGACACGCCGCCGGTGTGCGGGTCGACACCACTGGGGATGTCGACCGCGACCACGGGAATACCGGCTTGGTCGACGGCCGCGAACACTTCGGCGGCGTGCGGGCGCAGCGCCCCCTTACCGGAGATCCCGACCACTCCGTCGATCACCAGATCCGCTGTGGTGGGCACGGCATCGACGACGCGGCCGCCCGCTTTGCGGAACGCCGCGAGCCCTTGGGCGTGGGCACGCTCCGGGTTCAGCAGCACCGCGGTCGCCGCGGCGCCGCGGCGGCGCAGAAAGGTGGCCGCCCACAGTGCATCCCCGCCGTTGTCGCCAGAGCCGACGACCGCGCAGATGTGCCGGCCGGCGATGCCGCCGGTGCGGGTCCGCAGTTCTCCGGCGGTGGCGGTGGCCAGCCCGAATGCGGCCCGGCGCATCAGCGCTCCGTCCGGCAGGCTGGCCAGCAGCGGCGCTTCGGCCGCGCGGATCGCATCGACGGTGTAGTAGTGCCGCACCTCGTCTCCTGTCGCCCCCTCGACCTGCCAGGTTACGTGCCGACACCGGCCTGGCGGGTGTCGTGGCGCGGGTGCCGCCGGGTGAGTGGGTAACAGGCCAGGCCGATCAGCAGGGCCGCGGCGTGTCCGATCGCAGTGAAGTCGGTGTGGATGACCAGCGGGAAAGCCAGGATGATCACCAGCGCCGCCAGATAACCCCAGCGCCACGGTGCGGCGATGCGGTAGGTCAGTACTGCCATCACGCCGACCAGAAAATAGCTGACCCCGATATCGCGGGCGTACTCCAGCCCCTCGGATTCCTGGTGCAGTTTGATCAGCACGTACAGGGCGCCTTCGCTGGCGTAGGTCGCCCCGACGTGCGAGATCAATCCGACTGCGAGCCAGCGCAAGTGGCCAAGCCATCGCTCGGCCGGCGCCAGGAACAAGGTGAACAACACCAAATACGGTGTCCAGTCTTTGCCGTCGACCCACAGCAAACTGGCGACCAGCACCTCCAGCGGGTCGGTGGCCAGGTGGTGCAGGTTGGTCGATTGGTCGACGAGGACGGTGTGCAACCGCCGCCCGATGACGTGCTGGACGATGGTGGTGATCAGCAAGACGACCAGCCACAGGTAGGTCAGTGGTGCGCTGTGGACAAAGTTCCACGCCGTCGTTAGCCGCCTCCGCACGGGCACCACGACGTACAGCGTTGCACAGCCGAGTTTCTGTGGCGGCGGTGCGACCGGGTGACCAGGTGGCCCCCGGGGTGATCGATCAGCGGCGACGACGTGCCTGCTGGGCCAATTGCACGCGTGAGGAAACACCGAGTTTGCTGTAGACGTGCGTCAGGTGGGTTTGCACAGTCCGGACGGAGACGTAAAGTCTCGCGGCGATGTCCTTGGTCGACAACCCCTGGCCGACCAGTCCGACGATGTCCTGCTCGGCCGGGGTCAGCGCCGCCCAGCCGGTTGACGGGCGCTTGCGGTTTCCGGCGCTACGCCGGGCGTAGGCGATCGCGTCGCTGACCGACGCATCGGCGCCGCCGGCGAACTCGGCGTCAAATTCGTTGCGGCCCAGTTTCTTACGCAGCCCTGTCACTGCGTCGGCGTAGTCGGCATGGTAAATTTTGAAGCGGGTCTGGCCGGTGCGCTTCCGGATCGCCTGCGCCGAACCGAGCAACCAAGCGGCGATGCGGTGACCACCCGAACCGGCATGCAGCATTGCCAGGCATTCGATGACGTCGGGAACCATCAGGTAGGCCTTGGCTTCGTCGGCGATGTCCAGCGCGGCGTGGGCGTCACGTTCGGCCTGCTCCACGTCATCCTGGGCGATGGCGACCCGAACACGCACTGCCAACGAGACCATCCGATGCACTCCCCGGGCTGTCGAAACGGCCTGGTCGGCCCAACGGCGGGCCCCGCTCAGATCACCACCGGCCAACGCCGCCTTGGCGATCGGGTTGCCATTCACCGCCAGCATTTCGGGCAGCCCACACGCGCGCCAAGCCGCGTCAGCCGCCGATGTTGCCGGGCCAACCTCTCCGGCCGCCAGAAACGCATCGACCAATGCCCCCAGGCTGGTAGCACGCTGGAAGGCACCCAGACCGGTGGCGGCCTTGACGCCCGCCTCCCCCGCGGCGCGGGCGCCGGTTGTGTCGCCTTGGTGGGCAAGGACGATGGCGAGCAGCATGAGACCGCAGGCGCTGAACATCGGGTCGTGCGCCGCCTCTGCCTCGGCGGCGACTTCGCTGAACTGGGCGGCGGCGCCGGCCAGATCCGCGGTGAGCCACTGGGTCAAGCCGAGACACCAGCGGCATTGACGCGAAACCGTCCCGTCGCCGATTGCTTCGGCGAGGTCGCGTCCCTGTTCAGCGGGCGGGCGTACCGCGGTGAGGTCGCCCGCCACGAACGCCGAATACGCTTGCACACCGAATATCTGGCACAACCGCCAGTCGTCACCGAGGGCAGGCGCATGGCTGACCGCCTCGGCCAGGTACGGCAAGGCGACCTCGGGGCGGTAACAACAAGTGAAGCCGCAGGCGGTGAGCGTCCAGGCAAGCAGGGCGGGGTCGCCGAGGTCGCGGGCGATCGCCAACGCTTGCTCGGCTTGCTCGTGTTGGTGGTAAACCCCGGTCAACGTTTCCAGCATTGTCTTGTCGGCAAGCGCCCGCACCCGGGCGGTCTGCGGCACCGGCTCGCCACCGGCGAGGACGGCGTCAAACCAAGCCAGCCCCTCGAGGATCCGGCCGCGCATCCACAGCGGTTGCAGCGCTGACGCGAGACGTGACGCGAGCTCGACATCGCCGTGCTCTTGACTCCATGCAAACGCGGCTCGCAGGTTGTCGATCTCCATGTCGGCCTGCTCGACCCGCTGCTGGTGACCGGTGACGGCCGAGGCTTCGACCAATGCCGTGTAGTAGTCGCGGTGCCGAACGCGTACCGAGTCGGACTCGCCGGACTCATCGAGCTTTTCCAGTGCATATTCGCGCAACGTCTCCAGTAGCCGGTAGCGCGTTATGGGTTGAGCGTTGTCGGCCAGAAGGAGCGATTTGTCCACCAGCAGGGCTAGTTGCTCGACGGTGCGGTACCGCGGCCAGCCCGGGTCGCCGGCCACCGCGCGGGCTGCATCGAGATCGAATCCACCCAGAAAGACCGCCAGCCGGCGAAACATCACCCGCTCGGGTTCGCTCAGCAAGGTGTACGACCAGTCCACCGAGGCGCGCAGCGTCTGCTGGCGTGGCACCACCGTGCGCGCTCCGCCGGTCAGCAACCGGAACCGATCCTGCAGCCCGTGGGCGATCTCCGTCAGCGACAACGCGCGCACCCGAGTCGCCGCCAGTTCGATCGCCAACGGCATCCCGTCCAGCCGTCGGCAGATCTCGGTGACAATGGTGGCGTTGTCACCGGTGATGGCCAAACTCGGCCGAACCAGCTGGGCGCGTCGGGTGAACAACTCGACCGCCTCGTCGCCCAGCGACAGGGATGGCGTCAGCCACGTCGCCTCGCCGGCCGCGCCGATCGGTTCCCGGCTGGTCGCCAGAATCGTCAAATCCAGGCAGGCGCCCAGCAGCGCGGTCACCAGCGCGGCGCACGCGTCCAGCAGATGTTCGCAGTTGTCCAACACCACCAGCGATCGGCGGCTTCGAAGGAACCGGATCAACGTGTCCATCGCGGAGTCACCAGGCTGGTCGAACAGACCCAAGGTGTGCGCCACCCGCACCGCCACCAGATCGGGATCTGTGATCGGCGCCAGATCGACGCACCAAGCGCCGTCGGTAAACCGGTCCAGCAATTGACTGGCCAGCTGCAGTGCCAGTCGTGTCTTGCCGGCTCCGCCGGCCCCGGTCAGCGTGACCAGCCGGTTATCGCACACCAGCCGCCGCAGCTCTCTCAGTTCGGTCTGGCGTCCGACGAAACTGGTCAGCTGCACCGGAAAATGACGGCCGGCCAAGGCTTCTCGCGTTCGAAGCGGCGGAAAGTCGTTGACAAGGTCCGGATGGCACAGCTGAATCACCCACTCCAGGTGCGGCGGGCCAGGCACTGCGCACGTGCCCAGATCGGTCAACCAGGCGTGCGGGAGCAGGCGGTCGGCGGCCAACTCCGCGGTCGCCTTCGACAACACCGTTTGGCCGCCATGCGCCAGGTCGCACAGCCGCCCGGCCCGAGCGATGACCGGCGCGGCGTAACTGCCGTGCTCGGCCGGCTGCACGTCACCGGCGTAGACACCGATGCGAAGCCGGATCGGTGCCAGCGGCGCCCGCTGCAACGCCACCGCGCAGGCCACTGCATCGCTGGCCCGGGCGAACGCCGCCACACACGCATCTGCCTCGCGCTGCTCCCCCGGCCGCACTCCGCCATGGGCGGTGATCGTGTCGGCCAATGTGCGATCCAGCCGCCCGGCTGCGGCCGCGAACCGCTCGGGGTCAGCCTCGCGGAGCCGCGTCGAGTCGGCGACGACGGCCAGTAGCACCGTCACCGTTCCGGTGGGCAGCGTGCCCAACTCGACCGGGTTCAACACCAATGTTTTCCGCCTGTCGGCCAGTGTGTGCTGATGCTAACCAGCATCCGGGCGTCAGGGGTGGTAAAACGATCGGCGCGTGCCGACAAATTGCGGCATCGGGCGGCCGCGGACGTCAGCTATGCAGAGCGGCTTCTTGGGCCAGTTGAACCCGCGACGCCAGACCCAGCTTGGCGTAGATGTGCGATAGGTGGGTTTGCACGGTGCGCGGTGAGATGAACAGCCGTGCGGCGATGTTCTTGTTGCCGAGTCCTTCGCCCACCAGCCGGGCCACGTCACGCTCGCTGGGGGTGAGCGAATCCCATCCGCTCGACGGGCGTTTGCGCTCGCCGCGGCCGCGCTGAGCGTAGGCGATCGCTGCATCGGCCGACAGGGCGGCGGCCTCCGCCCACGCTGCGTCGAAATCTGTTTGCCCCATTGCGTTACGCAGATTATTCATCGCTGCCTGGTAGTCGGCGTCGTAGATTTTGAACCGGACTTGACCGGTCTGGTCGCGGACAGCCTGTGCGGCGCTGAACAACCGGACCGCTTCCAGCTGGCTGCCCGAGCCAGCGTTCAGCGCAGCGAGAGATTCCAAGACATCGGGAATAGCCAAGTAGGCCTTTGCTTTCGATGCCAGCGTCAACGCTGTGTGGGCGTCATGTTCAGCCCGCTCCAAGTCGCCTCGGGCGATCGCAGCCCGCACACACGTTGCCAGCAACACCATCTGGTGCACGCCCCGAGCCGCCGCGACAGCATCGTCGGCGCAACACCACGCAGCGGCGACATCACCGCCGGCCAGTGCGGCCTTGGCCAGCGGATTGCCGTTCGTCGTCTGCAGTTCAATCAGCCCACACGCCGCGCGTGCGGCGTCGCCGGCGGCCACCGCCGCGGTAACGTCGCCGGCCGCCAACAAAGCGTCGGTCAGCGCTCCGAACGCGGCTGCCCGCTGAAAACCCGGCAGGTCCACCGCGGCCTCGATGGCCGCCTCCGCAGCCGCTCGTGCCGCGCTGGTGTCACCCTGGTAGGCCAGCGTGACGCCGAGAAGCATGAGGCCGCACGAGCTGAACATCGGATCCTGGACGGCCTGGGCCTCGGCGGCCACAGCTGCCGCCTGGGCGGCGGCCGCCGTCAGGTCGGCGGTCATCCACTGGGTCAACCCGATGCACCAGCGGCACAACCGGGAAATCAGCCCGTCGCCGACCGCGTCGGCGAGGTGACGTCCTTCTTCGGCGGCCTGCCGCGCCGCGGTCAGGTCGCCGGCGATGAACGCCGAGTACGCCTGCCAGCCAAAGATCTGGCTCAGCTGCCAGTCATCGCCGAGGGCGCGGGCCAGTTCGATCGCCTCGGCGAAGTACGGTAACGCGGATTCCGGGCTGTAGCAGCAGGTCAAACCGCAGGCGGCCAGCACCCGGGCTAGCAGAGCCGGGTCGTCGAGATCGCGGGCGATGGCCAGTGCCTGTGCCGCCTTATCCAGTTGGTAGAGCGTTCCGGTCAGGTGGTCGAGCATGAGCTTGTCGGCGAGCGCCCGCGCATGCGCGGCAGGCGCCGCCGCCGCATCGTCGGTGAGGGCGCTGTTGAACCAGGCCAGCCCCTCCATCACCCGGCCACGAAGCCAGAGCGGCTGCAGCGAGGACGCCAACCGGAGCGCGTGTTCGATGTCGCCGCACTCTTGGCTCCACGCGAATGCGGCCCGAAGGTTGTCGATCTCGGTTTCGGCGCGTTCGATCTGCCGTTGATGGTCGCTGGGCATAGCGGTGTCGAACAGGGCCGTGTAGTGATCGCGGTGGCGGGTGCGCACCGCGTCGGCCTCGCCGGACTTGCCGAGCTTTTCCAACGCGTATTGGCGCATCGTCTCCAGCAGTCGATACCGGGTCGCGTACCCGCTGTCGTTCGCCACCACCAATGACTTGTCCACCAGCAGGGATAGTCCGTCGAGGATCTGATAGCGGGGAATCTCGGCACCACCGGCGACGGCGTGCGCCGCATCCAGGTCGAAATCACCCAGGAACACCGCCATCCGGCGAAACAACACCCGCTCGGACCCACTGAGCAGGTCGTGTGACCAGTCCACCGAGGCGCGCAACGTCTGCTGCCGCGGCACGGTGGTGCGGGCACCGCCGGTGAGCAACCGGAACCGATCCCGCAGGCCTTCGACGATCTCGTCAAGCGATAAGGCCCGTACTCGCGCGGCTGCCAACTCGATGGCCAGCGGGACGCCGTCCAGGCGTCGGCAGATCTCGGCGACCACCGCGGCGTTGTTGGCGGTAATGGCGAAATCAGGCCGGACCAGACGGGCTCGCTGGGTGAATAACTCGACCGCCTCATCGGCCGGTGACAGCGAGGGAGTCCGCCACGTCAGCTCACCCAGCACACCGAGCGGCTCGCGGCTGGTGGCCAGGATCGTCAACCGCTCACAGGCCTCCAACAGCGCCACCGCCAGCGTGGCGCAGGCATCGAGGAGATGCTCACAGTTGTCCAGCACCACCAGCATCTGCTGCTCGGCGATGAACCGCGTGAGGGTGTCCAGCGTCGAGCGGCCGGGCTGATCGGGCAGCCCCAGGGCGCGAGCCACCGACACCACCGTCAGGGCGGGATCGGTGATGGCGGCCAAATCCACCCACCACAGTTGGTCGGCGAGTCGGTCGCCTAACTGCATTGCCAGCCGGCTCTTGCCCACTCCACCGGCTCCGGTTAGCGTGACCAGCCGGTTGTCCCGAATCAGCCGCTGCAGCTCGGCTAATTCAGCCGTCCGTCCCACAAAACTGGTGAGGGGCAGCGGGAGCCGGCCGCCGGCGACCGGCCGCGGTGTTCGAAGCGGCGGAAAGTCATTGCGCAGATCGGGATGACACAGCTGGAGCACCCGTTCCGGGGGTGCCGCGGACAGCGGGTGCCTGCCCAGGTCGACCAGCCAGGTGTCCACTGGCAGCCGGTCGGCCACCAGATGCGCGGTCACCCCCGACAACAGAGTTTGGCCGGCATGGGCCAAGTCACGCAGCCGCGCAGCCCGGTTCATGGTCGCGCCGACATAGGCGCTGCCGTCACGCAGGTGCACCTCACCGGTGTGCAGCCCGATCCGCGGAAGGGCCGGTGCCGGTGCTGCCCGCTGCAGTTCGACGGCGCAGGCCAGCGCATCGCTGGCGCAGGCGAACCCGGCCACGAAGCTGGCCCGGTCCCCCTGACCCGCGGCGCATGCCCCGCCGTGCGCGGCGATCAGGTCCGCCACTTTGCGGTCAATGGGGCCCGCGACCGGAGCGCGTTGCCGCGGCCCGGTTTTCACCGCGCGCACCGCCGCGTCGACGTCCGCCAACAACAACGTCGCTGTTCCGGTGGGCAGCAATTCGCTCACACCGCCGCCGCTCCGCCGCCAACGCGGCCCGTCTATCCGTTGATCGATGCGGCTCATGGTAGCCCGGCTGGTAACGCCTGGGTGAAACTTTCTGTCCAATGCCTGACGCGTGAACGAGTCACACGTGGGTTGTCGGTCGGGTATGGCGTGCTGCCTCCTGGGCGAGTTGCACCCGTGACGAAATTCCGAGCTTGGTGTAGACGTGGGTGAGATGAGTCTGCACGGTGCGCGGTGAGATGAAAAGCTTTGCGCCGACGTCTTTGTTGGTCAGTCCTTCGCTGACCAACCGGACGATGTCAAGCTCCGTCGGGGTGAGCGACGGCCAGCCGCTCGGTGAGCGTTTGCGTTCGCAACGGCCGCGCTGAGCATAGGCGATCGCTTCCGCTGCAGATAATCCGCTGCCCTCAGCCCAGGCGGTAGCAAACTCGCTGTCGCCCATAGCATTACGTAAGGAATCGATCGCCACAGTGTAGCCGTCGTCGTAGATCTTGTAGCGGACTTGGCCGGTGCGCTCACGGAGGCCCTGCGCCGCGCCGAACAACCGGGCGGCCTCCCGTTCGTAGCCAGAATCGGCAGCCAGTGTGGCTAGGCACTCGACCACGTCGGGGATCGTCAGATATGCCCTGGTTTCGGCGGCAATCGTCAGCGCGTCATAGGCATCACGATTGGCCTGCTCCAGATCGCCTTGGGCGATAGCCACCCGAACCCGGGTCGCCAGCAAGATCATTCGGTGTCCACCCGAGGCGGCCGCCACAGCGTCATCGGCCCACCGCCGAGCGGTGGGCAGATCGCCGGCGGCTAGGGCAGCTTGAGCCATGGCATAGACATTGGATCCCAGCAGGTCGGGCTGCGGACACATTTCCCAAGCCAATTTGCTGGCGGTAACCGCCTCTGCGGCATCTCCGGCGGCCAGTGCGGCGTCCACCAACGCGCCCAGACTCATGGCTTGTTGGACGCCGGTGATATCTGCAGCGACCTCGATGGCCGCTTTGGCGGCCCTCCGCGCACCGTCGGTGTCGCCCTGGTATGCAAGCGCTTTGCCGACGCCGAACAGACCGTACGCCCTCCACAACGGGTCGTGGACGGCCTGCGCCTCGGTCTCCACGTCGCGAAACACTGCGACGGCTCTTTGCAGATCCGCACTCATCCACTGGGTCAGCCCGATATTCCAGCGGCACATCCGCGAGATGAACCCATCGCCAATCGCGTCGGCGAGGTCGCGTCCTTCTTCGCCGGCTGCATATGCCGCGATCGGATCGCCGGCTAGGTGGGCCGATAACGACCGCCAAGCCAGAATCTGGCTTAGTCGCCAGTCATCGCCTAATGCGCGGGCCAGGTCGATCGCCTCCTCGAAGTACCGCGCGGCGACCTCCGTGCTGAAGGCACAGGTAGCCCCGCTGGCGGCGAGCACCCGGGCGAGCAAGGCGGGGTCGTCGAGTTCGCGCGCGATCTCGAGTGCGAGTTCGGCCTGATCCGTCTGACCGAACGCGCCGGTGAACGCGTCCAGAATGACCTTGTCCGCGAGCGCGCGTGCGCGGGCCGCGGGTGCCACCGCCGGGTCGTCGGTCAGAACAGCGTTAAACCAGGCCAGTCCCTCGGTGACCCGGCCCTGCAGCCACAGCGGCTGCAGTGAAGACGCCAGCTGTAACGCCAGCCCGATGTCGCAGATTTCCTGACTCCAGGCGAACGCCGCGCGCAGATTGTTGATCTCGGCCCGCGCCCGTTCGGCGCACTGTGACTCGTCGGCGCAGCCCGGGGTGCCGAGGAGCGCCGCCAGCGCCGTGTAGTGGTCGCGGTGGCGAGTGCGGATCGTGTCGGCCTCGCCGGACTCGCCAAGCTTCTGCAGTGCGTACTGTCGCACTGTCTCCAGCAACCGATACCGCATGGCGTTCCCGGTGTCGTCGGCTACTACCAGCGACTTATCCACCAACAGCGTGAGTTCGTCCAGAATCTGGTAGCGCTGGACGTCAGCACCGCCGGCGACTGCGTGCGCGGCATCCAAGTCGAATCCGCCCAGAAATACCGCTAGCCGGCGAAACAAGACTCGTTCGGGTTCACTGAGCAGGTCGTGTGACCAGTCCACCGAAGCGCGCAGCGTCTGCTGGCGTGCCACCGCCGTGCGGGCTCCGCCGGTGAGCAACCGAAACCGGTCATGCAAACCGTCGACGATCTCGGTCAGCGACAGCGACCGCACCCGGGCCGCCGCCAGCTCGATGGCCAACGGCACCCCATCCAGCCGACTACAAATCTCGGTCACCGCCGGGGCGTTATCCGCGGTGGTGACAAACCCCGGCCGAGACAGCCGAGCTCGCTGGGTGAATAATTCGACCGCCTCGTCGGCCACTGACAGCGACGGGGTCCGCCACGTCACCTCGCCAGCCACCCCGAGTGGCTCGCGGCTGGTGGCCAAAATCGTCAACCACTTACACACGCCCAACATCGCTCCGGCCACCTCGGTGCAGGCGTCGAGCAGATGCTCGCAATTGTCCAACACGATCAGCATGTGCTGGTCGGCGATGTACCGGGCCAGGATGTCCAGAGTGGAGCGGCCCGGCTGGTCGGGCAGCCCCAAGGTGCGGGCCACCGCCATCACCGCCAGACTCGGGTCGGTGATGGCGGTTAAATCCACCCACCACATCCCGTCGGCAAACCCGTCAGCGAGCCGGGCGGCCAGTTGAGCGGCCAGCCGGCTCTTGCCCACACCCCCGGCGCCGGTCAGGGTGACCAGCCGGTTGTTGCGCATAAGCTCACACACCTGGGTCAACTCTTTTTCCCGGCCGACGAAACTCGTCAACTGCACCGGCAGTCGACCACCGGCAACCGGTTCCGGTGTTCTTCGAAGGGGCGGAAATTCGTTGGAGAGGTCGCGCTGACACAGCTGGACCACAAGTTCGGTGTCCGACCCGCCCGGCCGCGCATGCCGGCCCAGATCGATCAGCCATACATCCGCAGGCAGCTGATCGGCCACCAGCTGTCGGGTCACGCCGGACAGCAGCGTCTGACCGCAGTGAGCAAGGTCACAAAGCCACGCCGCCTGGTCGAGGATCTCGCCGGCGTAGCCAGCGCCGTCGTGCGGTTCCGCTTCGCCGGTGTGGATCCCAACGCGTAGCCGAACCGGTGGCAGTAATGCTAGTGATGCCTGCTGCAACGCCGCAGCGCAAGCCACCGCGTCACTTGCGCACGCGAACGCCGCCAGGAAGCCGTCGCGCTCCGGCCGGTGCACCGGCCGGACCCCGTGATGAGTGCTGACCAGGACAGATACTGCCCGATCAAGATGCTGCGAGGCCGTCGCCGTCGCCTCGAACCGGGCGTCCGACAGCTGTGGCGAACCGTCGCCTAACAGCAACGTCACCGTCCCGGCCGGCAGCTCAGTCATGCCCAGACCGCCCCAGATCCTTACCGGCGCGCCGCTGCACCGGTCGATGCTGACCATGCTAGTCCACGACCAGGTAACGCATGCGCAAAGTCGCCTGGTCAGCACCCTGGAGCGGTGCCGAGGGTCCGGCGATCTAGTACGCCGTGGCGGCTTTCTACGGGTTGGCCGCACGCCGGGCGAATATACGACCCCTCACTGGGCTTATCTACGCGCTTTGGCCGATGTTCTCGGATCGTCTTCATTCGATAGTCGACTTACTTCGACCGAATGCAGAAGGAGTCGACCGATGAACAGGTTCACGGATCCACGCAGAAATCCCTCGGATGACGAGTATTACTCGGAAGCCGACGGCACGTGGCCGCAGATGGAGTTCGTGCAGGACGAAGAACCTCCCGTCGTGCTTGACGGGCCACCTTGGTATCGGCGTCCAGAACTGATCTTCGCCGCGGCCGCGACCACGTTAGCCCTCGTCGCTTCCGGCGGCATCGCGTACACGTTGACCAGTAAGGACAGCACCGTCAGCCCCGTCGAGCCGGCGGTGCCGGCAAACGAGGTGGCACCGCCCGACGGGCCGCCCCCGGCTGTGCCGGAGAACGCCCCACCCGTCGACAGGATGCCTGTGGTCCAGCAGCCGGCTAACCGCCCGGCCGCGCCGCCGGTGCGGCAAGCTCCGGCACGGCCGGCGCCTCCGCCGATGCAGCAGCCTCCGCCGGCACAGTTTGCGCCGCCACCGCCGCAGCCGGCACCGCCTCCGCCCGCGAAGGACGCGGGCAAGGAGGCCAAGCCGGGCGACGAGAAGGGCCAGCAGAAGAAAGACGACGGGACCAAGCCGGGCGACGAGAAGAAAGACGACGGAACTAAGCCGGGCCAGGAGAAGAAAGACGACGGCCAGGGCGGCGGCAGCGGCCAGGGTAACGGGCAAGGCA
>CAZPZQ010000050.1:13449-15168 GCA_964590745.1 uncultured Mycobacterium sp.
GGCAGCGGCCAAGGCAGCGGCAGCGGGCAAGGCAGCGGCAGCGGGCAAGGCAGCGGCCAAGGCAACGGTAGCGGCGGCAGCGGCCAGGGTAGTGGCGGCAGCGGCAGCGGCGCCGGCAGTGGTCAAGGCGGCAGCGGCCAGGGTAGTGGTGGCGGCGGTAGCGGCCAAGGCAGCGGCAGCGGCGAGTAACCAGCGCGGCGGATCCGCCGCCGTCGCTACGCAGTGTGGCCGGTTTTCACTGTGCGGCTAGGGCGAAGTTTTGGGCGCATCGCCGCCCTAGCTGCACACTCAACGCCACAAATGCACACTCACCGGCAAACGCTTGCGACGGCGATACGGGCTAACCGCCATCACCGCGGGTCTGTGGAGAGCTAGTCGCGAACTACCGGTAGCCCCGTCGGCGAGTTCCCGGGCCCACCCGTTGAGTCACCGGAACCCGTTTCGCGGCCGGTGGCTGTGCGCATCTGCCCGGCGGCGGATATACGACCCCCTCGCCGCTTTTCTACGCGGTTTGGCCGATGTTCTCGCGAGCGCCGCACGCGATAGTCGACGTAACCCGGTCGACGGCGTTGGAATAACCGACACCACCACACAACGGAAGGCAGTCCCATGACGACAAGTCTGATCGATTTCATCCTCGCTCTGTTCCGCGACCACGCGCACGCGGAGGCATTCGTCAAGGACCCCCAGCAGGCGCTGCAGTCCGCCGGACTGTCGCACGTCACCCCTCAGCAGCTGCACTCTGTCGTCTCGTCCGCCGCCCCCCACCTGGGCTTGGGCAGTGGCGACCCGGTGGCGGGGTTGCAGCGGGCGGTGTCCAGCCACTACAACATGGGTTCCGGTGCGGGTCCGGCTATGGCGCCGCACGCGGCGTTCACCGGTGCTGCCGAGGCCACCCTGGTCAGCCACAGCGCCGCGTTGGCCAGTCCGTCGGTGTTAAGCCCCGACAGTGGCGGCGGCACCGTCCAGCAGGGTGCGGTCAACCTCGGCTTCGGCTTCGGCGACGTCACGCTGGGGAACAAGGTCACCGCCATCGGCGACGGAGCTACCGCGACCGGCGGGGACCACGACGGCGACATCAGCAACCAGATCGTCAGCGGTGACGGTTCAGCGCTCGGCGACCACAATCAGCTCGCCAGCGGTGCCGGTGCGGTGGCCGGCGAAGGCAATCAGGTCGCCCAAGGCGAGCGTGCGGTCATCGGCGACGGCAACACCCAGTACGGCGACGTCCACGGCGGCCCCGGCACGCTGGTGAACCAAGGCAGCGGTCAACTGCACAACAGCGGCGACATCGTCAACGCCGGCGGTGACGCGAACGTGGGCAACGAGGGACCGGTTCTGGACCACATCACCATGATCGGCGGCAACGGCGGAAATGCCGCGGGCGGCGATGCCGAGGGCGGCTGCGACTTTCTCGGCGGTGGCGCAAATGCGACCGGCGGCGCCGCGATCGGCGGCAGCGGTTCCGGGCCCGCCATTAACATCACCACCGATAACTCACAGCACGCCGGGGGAAACTTGAGCAGCGTCGAATCGCATGGCGGCGAGATGTACGGCGCCAACGCCAGCCAGGATTACTCCGACCACTCCTTCAACGACTACTCCGGCCAGGACAACTCCACCACCAACATCAATGACTCCTACAACCAGACCGGTGTACCCGGCGGCGGCGGTGGCGGGGGCGGCGAAGAGCACGGCGGCACCTCCGGCCTCGGCGCG
>CAZPZQ010000051.1:0-15065 GCA_964590745.1 uncultured Mycobacterium sp.
TGAAGCTCCCCGGGTTTCGTGCACACCGGTTTATGCGGTGCCGGTCGGTTGACCGGTGCGCTGTGCATAGTAGTCGGCCTCGTATTCGACGGGCGGTTTCAATCCGAGGCGGTGCATGAGTCGGCTGGTGTTGTACCAATACACCCAGTCGGCGGTGAGGTGCTCGACATCCCGCATCGAACGCAGCGGCCCGACCCGAAACGGTGAATCCGGTCGGACCGCCTCGGTCTTGTACAATCCAATTGTGGTCTCCGCCAACGCATTATCGTAGGCGTCGCCAACGGTGCCGATCGAGGGCTTCATGCCCGCGAGCATGATCGTCTCCCCGCAGTGCACCGACGTGTATTGCGACCCGGCGTCCGAGTGGTGCACCGTCGACCCAGCCAACGGGTGCCCTTCACGGGCCCGCAGGGCGGCTGCCTGGCGGATCGCGGACTCAACGAAGCGGGCGTGCTTGGTCGTCGAGCACTCCCAGCCCAGGATCCGCCCGGCGTAGGTGTCGATGACGAACGCGGTGTAGACGAACACCCCGGTGAGCAACCTGACGTAGGTGAAATCGGCGACCAGCAACCGGTTGGGGGCATCGACACCGAACTGGCGATCCACCAGATCCGGTGCCCGCTGCGCGGCCGGGTCGGCCACGGTGGTGCGGATCTTCTTGACCCGCCGCACACCGGCCCAGCCGTTCGCTCGCATCAGCCGCTCCACGGTGCATCTGGCCACCGGGATGCCCTGGCGTTGCAAATGCCCCCACATCTTCACCGCCCCGTACAGCGACTCGGGCTTGCGGCAGCCACCGGCGTCGGGTTCGTAGTAGCCGGCCAGGATCGCGGTGATCGTCATGTCCCACAGGGCACGCTTGGACGGCGGCCGAGCCGCCCAGGCGTAGAACGTTCTCGGGGCGATCTTGCACCCATGCTCGGTGAGCACGCGGCAGATCGGAGCGACCCCGAACCGAGCACGATGCTCGGCGATGAACGCACAGATCAGCGGTGTCGCGGGTCGCTCTCCCGCACGAAGAAACTCGTTGCCGCCTTCAAGATCTCGATGGTCTGCTCAAGCTCACGGTTCTTGCGTTTGAGCTCCCGGTTCTCCCGGGCCATCTCGCTGGGCACCCCGTCGCGGACCCCACCGTCGACCTCAGCCTGGTTGATCCACCGGCGCAGCGATTCATACGACACCCCCAAGCGCTTGGCGACCGCGGTAACGCAGGCGGTCCGGGTGTCGTACTCGTCGGCATGATCGGCGGCCAACCGCACCGCTCGGGCCCTGAACTCGTCGTCGTACTTCTTCGCCATGATGCGCCTTACCTTCCCTCAAAAGAAGGTGTGCATCAAACCCGGGGAGCTTCATCTATTGCGGACTACGCATCTAAGAATCCACAGGCCAGCGACTTGGCCGGTCGTGAGGTTGACACCGGCCCAGTTGGTGTCGTGGCAGGTGCCCGGTTGGGTTGGCTATGCGGGCACTGGACTAATGGCTGCTGGTGTTGTTGGCGAACCGGCCCGACAAGACGGCGGAGACGCGGGTGGTGGGACGACCGGGTAGCACGGTGCCGACAATCTGATGGCCGCTGACATCAACTCCGGTGAGTTCGCCTATCGCCGCAGGGATCCCCCGTGGGATGGCCGAGTCGCTGACTCAGCCCGCCACGGCTCCCGAGTCTGATCTAAGGTGTGCGACCCAGCCTGGTTGCACCGGATCGCTCACGCAGCTGATCAGCTGTACCAGTGGGGGTATGGACGGGTGATAATCTCCATCTGATGACCGGCCGGGTCAGCAAAGTAGACCCCCCGACCGTCGTTGAGACGGTTGATTTCGCCCGGCTGAGCAAATGCAGGGTCGGCCCAATGAGCGAGGCCACGTTGCTTGATTCGGTCATATATGTCGGTGAACTCGCACTCGGATACCAGAAACGCATAGTGCTGGGGACGAATATCGCTGCGATCGACATCGAGGTAGTCGAGGCTCACCCCGTGGCTGAATTCGACGGCGAGGAACGGTCCGAAGGGTTTGGCGGCGGGCAGCCCGAACAAATCGGTCAAGAACGTCGCCGCCTCTTGCTTGTCGGGAGCGGCGACAATGGTGTGGTTGAAGGTAATGGTCATCCTGGATCGCTCTCCATGTTCGTCGATACCTGCAAGGGTTGGTCTGATTTGAGCTTGCCTTCGTCGGCCATCAGCTCCGGAAGGGCTTGGGCAAGCTCTTGATGCCAGGCGATTTCTGCCTTTAACCGATGGACGCGGTGCTTCATCACCATCTTCTCGCCGATCCTGAGGTAGCGGTCGATCGTTGCCGCGTGGGCTTCGTATTCGACAAGCATCGCCGTCAGCGATGCGATGCGAGCCTCAATCGTCGAGGGCAGATCGTCAACGTGGTTCGGATCCAGCCGGGTCATCGCGAGGTCGAATGGATCGGGCCTCACAACAATTTCGCGCAGTCCACGCAATCGGAGACCGACGAGGGCCTCGCGCCCAGCATCAGTTATCGCCCAGACTTGTCGTTGTGGGTACGCTCCCGCCCTTTCAACACGGGCCTTATCGATGAGTTCGTCTGCGGCCAAGCGTTTTAGCGCGCCGTAAAGGCTGCCCACCGTGATGTCGGTCCACAGCGCGACATGCTCTTGCTCAGCAAGAAGCCGTAACTGGTGTCCATGCATCGGCCCGCGCTCATCCAATGCTCCAAGGAGAAACAAGCGGATGCTCGACACGCGACTACTCTTGCACGAGTAGTTGCTGGAGTCAACACTGACGTCCGTCCGGATAGCGATCCCATACCGAGACGGGCGCGTCGCGGGGGCGCGGTCCCTAAGCGGTGGCCGAGACGCGATCTGCCTCGTCGATGTCGCCACTGGTGGTGGACGACGGTCGCAGTTCGCGAGGTGGGTCTAGCAGTGATCGGCGTAGGTCTTGCAGCAACCGGGTGCCGGCCGGTGTCATGGTCAGACCGCGCCAGCCGGCCGAGGCGCGGTCGAGGACAGCCCAGACCAGGCTGATGGCGCTGGTCTCGCCGGGGAATCGGCCGATGACCTTGGTCCTTCTCTTGCTCTCGGCGAAGGTTCGCTCTATGAAATTTGAATGTCGCATGCGACTGTGATGAGCGAGTGGAAACCGCAGATATGCGGTCAGCCCCGCCTGGTCGGTGATCAGGATCCGCATCGCGGCCGGGTAGAGGTCGGTGTATTTGGCGGCGAACGCTTCGATGCGCTTGTCGATGATCTCGACCAGCTGGGGTCCGGGTTCGATGGTGAGGTCGGTGGTGTCGAAGATGGCCCAATAGCCGTCGCGGATCTCCGCCTGCATCCCGGTCGGAATTTTCGCAAGTACGTTGCGAAGTCGATGAATAATACACCTCTGCCGCAACGCTTTTGGATAAATCTGTTCGATGGCGGCGATCAAGCCCTTGGCGCCATCGGAGACGACCAGCAGCGGAGCGGCCAGACCGCGGTCACGCAGATCGGTCAGAAAGCCGGCCCACGCGTCGGTGGACTCGCCGGACCCGGACGCCAATCCGACGAACACCGGCTTGCCCTCGGTGGTGATGCCCCAGGCGGCCAGCACCGGTTCGGCCGGCGACCCGGGATGCATCCGAAAAAAGCTTGCGTCCAAAAACAGGTAGTCCAGAGTGATGTCGTCGAGTCGGCGCCGCGTCCACGCTTGGTATTCGGCGCGGATCGCCTTGCAGACCTCCGAGACCGTCGACTTGGAGATCGCGGCCTGATCACCGAGTGCTTCGGCCAGGGTGGCCTCGACATCGCGCACAGACAGCCCGCGCACGAACGAGGCGATCACCAGGGTCTCCAGGGCGTTAGTTTTCGTGACGTGTTTGCCGAACAGCCGGGAGGCGAACGCTTGGGTGGTGCCGCGCAGTTTCGGCCGCTCCAACGTGACCGGGCCGGTGGTGGTTTTGACCGCGACCGGCCGGTAGCCGTTGCGTGAACCGGCTGCAGCATCCGGGCAAGTGGCGGTGCGTTGGTAGCGTTCGCGGCCGAGGAACTCGGTGACCTCGGGCCTCCAAGGCAGCCTGCATCAGCAGCTGGGCGCCGAGGCGGGCGACTTCTTCGAGGATCTCCGGTAGCTCCCGGTCTTCGGCGAACAGTTCGTCGATTTTGGTGCGGATGCGGTCGGTGGCTGATACTCGGACAGGCACGGGCGTGACTCCTTCTTCGCAGACTTCCAGGTCTGAAGCGGAACCTACGCCCGTGCCCCCTATTTACACCGGATTCCGGACACGACCTTCAGTAAACCCTCTCTGCGCCACCAACGTTGGGGCGTCCCATAGGCATCAGGCACGCGGGCTGCACCGCGATCCGAACGGTGAAGCGCGCTGCTCGAGTCTTGACAGCCGGTCATGCAAGTGACGCAACGCCGCGTCATCAAAACCCGTACGCCCAGTAACGCACCGAAGCCCGCCCGTCGGCCGTGCAGAGCGGTGTAGCCCTGATCACGAACTTCTGATCGCGGACGCATTTGAACTTCAGCCAGGCCGCTCACTCCTCGGCCGGGAAGAACGACTCGCCGTCTTCCGGGCTGCCGCCGATTTGGCCGCGGTGTCGGCCGGCCACGGTCTCATCGCCCACGGTCGGTAGCCGCTCGACATCGCCGGTTTCCGGTTCTTCAGCCGCGAGCTTGTCGTCGAGTGACTCTGCGCTGGCGTCACCGGACAGGGCGTCGTCGTCGGCAGCAAACCACTGATCGGGCGCGGTCACCGCGAGGTCGCCGTCGTCGTTGCGTAACTCGTCGGAATCGGTGGCCTCGGCAGGCGGGAGGGTGTCGTCCGTCGTCGTATCGGTGGTCACTGGATCACCGTCAGATGCATTGACCATGCCCCGGGGCTTCCCCTGGCGCGCGGTCGCCAAACGTGATCCGACGCCCCATGAAATGAGGTTGCGGCCAGCGCGGACCGGGTAACCGGTGCACAGCACAGCGTCGATCGGGGACGGGAAGAGTGAGCATGGCTGCAGAAGTTGGCGGCGACGTCGCCGAGCGGGCGAAGCGCGAGGCCGACGCGTATCGGGGCGACCACGCCCGCCCGCTCGGCGGATATGTGGTGGTGTTGGTGACCTACGGCATGCTGGTCGCAGTCACGACGATGGTCGCGGTGGCGACTGGCCGGAGGCTGCCCCAGCAGTGGCCGACCAGAGACCTGCTGATTTTGACGTTCGGCACCCACAAGCTTTCCCGAACCCTGGCCAAAGATGCGGTGACCAGCCCATTGCGGGCACCCTTCGCTCATTACGCCGGCACCGGCGGTCCCGCCGAGGTCATGGAGGAAACCCGGGAATCCAGCCAACTGCGGCACAGCCTCGGCGAGCTGATGACCTGTCCGTTCTGCCTGGACATGTGGGTGGTTACCGCGTTAGTCGTCGGCTTGGTCATCGCACCGCGGTTGACCCGGCTGGTCGCCGGTACATTCACTGCGCTTTCGGGTGCGGATTTTCTGCAGCTGGCGTACGCGAAAGCACAGCAAGCAGCCCAGAATTGATGACCGGAAACACCGATCGGGAGATCCCATGTCAACACCGCTGACCCGAAAACTGACTGGTGCGCTGGAGCGAGCCAGCATCCTGGATGCGCCGGCACAGCTGATCGCCCGCAAGGTGCGCCAACTGACCGGCGGGGGCAGCTTCAAGGAAGCCGTCAGCGGAACCGGGCTCGGACACCCGGCACACCCGCCGCTGACCGACGTGGTCATCGGCACCTTCCTGTCGGCCACCCTGCTCGACCTGGTCGCGCCGCGGACCGGGACGCGGGCCGCCAATCGATTGACCATTGTGGGTATCGTCGCGTTCGCGCCCACCGCAGTCACCGGTGTCAGCGACTGGGCCGACACCGAGCTGTCGGATGGGGGATCCCGCCGGCTCGGATTTGTCCATGCCGCGACCAATCTCGCCGCGCTGCTGATGTATTGCGGTTCGGTCGCCGCTCGGCGGCGGGGCGCGCGGGCTCGCGGAGCACTGCTGGCGCTCGCCGGCGCCGGCGTGCTCGGAGTCGGCGGGCACCTGGGCGGGCACATGGCTTACCTTCGTGGCGTCGGGGTCAACCAAACCGCGTTCGATCCCGGGCCGGATGACTGGACGTTGGCCTTGGCGGACGTCGACCTGTCCGACGGGCAGTTATATGCCGGCCATGCCGACGACACCCCGGTGCTGTTGGTCCGGCGCAACGGACGCACCTTCGCCATCCACGATCGGTGCAGCCATCGCGGCTGTCTGCTCAGCGAAGGCGAGTTGAACGGAGATGTGGTGACTTGCTCATGCCACGGCTCGCAATTCGACATCCGGGACGGTTCGCTGTTGCGGGGACCGGCCGCCACCGGCCAGCCGGTGCTGGAATGCCGCGAAGCCGGTGGCCGGATCGAGGTGCGCCGACCCAGCCTCGGCTAACGGGCAACGTGCGGCTAGCGGAAAGCTGCCGGCAGTTACGGCGCGACCGCAATCGCTTCCGCGTAATCACGACCCACGTCGTCGATGTCGGTGATGGACTGGCGAGCGACTTCGTCAACGGCACCATCATCGCTACCGCCGGTGGCCACCATCGGAGGCGGAGCGTCGGGGCGCAGCCCGCTGTAGCCGTTGACGGCCGGCAAGCCGCCGACATGGAACGGGTCAGCAAACACCGAGACAGGCTCGCCGTCCATCAACCGGGCGCAGCCGGCGACCAACAAAACCGCACCGGCCACGACCATGCGGCTGGACAGGCGTCGTCGCAGCAAATCGAACCCCTGAGCTGAGGGATGCTCTGGGCATACCGCATCGAATGGCTGCCGCCATGCACGGTAGTGCGCCTGTTTCGGCGATGCGAATCACCACACCGTCGCGTCCCCGGTGTACTTTCGCGCCGAGCGACGCACGTCGGTCGGGCCCGCTCTCCGGGTGGTTTGCCAGCAGAAAGAGCCGGGTACGCAGGCGCCGTGGCTTCCGCTCAGCATTCGACGCAGCAGCGCAGCCGGCTATACCGGGCAATGACGCTGGGCGGCTACGTCGCGTTCAACCTGCCGCGCACGGTGACCCTGATCGGGACCGCGCTGCTGGGCGGCCTGATCGCCACACATGCCTACGTCGTGCTGGCCAGCCCGGCGGTGCCGGTGTGGTTCGCTGTCTATACCGCCGCGGTGACGGTTGGATGTCTGCTCGCCGCCGCCATCATGTGGCTGGACCTGGGTTCCCGGGTGCCGCAACTGGGCTGGCTGCTGGGCAGCCTGGTCTGCCTGGCGTTCCTGGCCGCATACCTGGCCAGTCGGATTATCAGCCTGTCCGGTCTGATCGCAGTGACCGGGCGGTGGGACTTCGCGCCGGGAACCATCGCGCTGGCTTGTGCGGGTGCCTTCGTCGCGGTGCACATCTCGGTGCTGTTGGGCATCAACGTGGCGTTCGGGCAACGTCGGGACTGGCACGATTGAACGGAATGCACGGTGATGACAACGCTTGATTTCCCGGTGTGGTTGCGCATCGACCACTGGCTCAACGTGTTGTTTTTGACGCTGCTGCTACGCAGCGGCATCGAGATCCTGTCCACCCACCCGAAGTTGTACTGGAGTGACCACAGCAAGCCCGGCACCGAATGGGCCCGGTTCACCAACAAAGTCATGCCGAAGGACAAGCTGTATGACACTCTCGACGACGAGCAGTCCTATCACCCGCTGATCGCACTGCCCGGCCGTTCGCAACTGGGCATGGGTCGGCATTGGCACTTCTTTTCGGTGATCGGCTGGATTCTGGTCGGGCTGTCCTACTACATCCTGCTGTTCGCCACCGGGCAGTGGCACCGGTACTGGCCGTACTCCTGGTCGATTTTTTCCGATGCCTTCGATGACCTAGTCACCTACCTGAGCTTCAACCTGCCGCCGGTGTTGCCCGGCGAACCGATGGACGCCATCCAAAAGCTGACCTATGCCGGCGTCATCTTCGTGCTGGCGCCGTTTCAGATCCTCACCGGCGCCGCGCAATCCCCGGCCATCGCCGCGCGGTTCCCCTGGTATGTCCGGCTGTTCGGCGGCCGACAGTCGGCCCGCAGTCTGCACTTCCTCGGCCTGATCGCGTTCCTGGTCTTCATCGCGATTCACCTGTCCATGGTGTTCTTCTGGGGCTGGGGCCGACTGAACGCGTTGATGATCTTCGGCTCGGTGCGCAACGTCTACTGGGCCACCGCGCTGTCCCTGCTGATCATCGCGGCGATCGTCGCCGTCCACGTCGCAGCGACGGTGTGGAGTCTGCGCTCGCCGTTTTCGGTTCGCCGGGTACTCGGCCCGGTGATCGCCATTGTTCGCCGCGGTCTGCTGCGACGGCTGAATTCCCGCCAGGACTATCCGGTCCGGCGACTGTCACCGGAACACCGGGTCAACGGAAAACCGCCGACTGCCGACAGTTACAAGGTGATGGCGGTGCACAACTTCGTCGACTGGCGGCTGCGGGTCGGCGGCTTGGTCGAGAATCCGGTCACGCTGGATCTGGCGGCGCTGCGATCGCTGTCCGAACCGCACACCCAGCGGGTGTTGCACAACTGTATCCAGGGCTGGACGTCGATCGGCGAATGGTCCGGATTACCGCTCGCCCAGCTGATGGATCTGGTTCGGCCACTACCGCAAGCACGCTACATCTGCTTTATGACGATGCAGAACAACAGCACCGACGAACCGAGTGCGAAAGGCGGGGGGCATTTCTACGAGGTCATGGACCTCGCGCTGGCGCGCAAGCCGCAAACCCTGCTGGCCTATGCGATGAACGGCCAGCCGTTGCCGATCCAACACGGGGCGCCGTTGCGGCTGCGGGTGGAAACCCAGGTCGGTTTCAAGATGGCCAAGTGGATCAACCAGATCGAGTTCGTCAACGATTACGCGGAGATCGGGCGAGGCGCCGGCGGTTGGCGAGAAGACAACGTGCACTACAGCATGGACGGTGAGATCTGACATGGCCGATCCCGTGATGGCCCGCCCGGAACTGGTCAACCTCGACGACGCCGCGCGTGCCCGGGTCCTTGAACACATCGTCGCCAAAGGCGGGCACTGCGATGCCTGCGGGGGAACCGACTTCGACGTGGGGGCGGCGCTCTACCTTGATTTTCTCTTCCTCGACGAACACCGGGACGCTTACCTGATCGCGCTGACCTGCCGCAACCCCGATTGCCCGGTGCCGCGAACCGGAATCCGGCTGCGCGGCAAGGACTTCCTGAGTTAAACAGGTTAAGCGTCCGGCAGCCGCGGCCGCGAGGAGGGCAGCTTCGGCCGAGAAAGACCGAATCGCTCGATCAGGTTCTGCACTGCACGCAGCTCGTTACACAACCCCTGGAAGCTCCGCTCGTCGGCGTCGTCAAGCCGGCCTAGCGCGCTGTAGTGCACCAGGCGGGGTAGCCGTCCGGCCAGCGCAGCGCCCCAGTGAATGCTGAGGTCGTAAATCTGGTCGTCATCAACGTCCTGCCGGCCGGCCAGTTCCCTTAGCGCCCGTAGTTGTTCGGTGAGCACTTCCATATCGTCATCGATGCTGACCGGCGCCTGGTTTCGCTGTGTTGTCGTCATCCCTGCTCCCTGGCCGTCAATCACAACCGAGGCTTGGCGATGCTGATGACAGTCGGCTGCCCGCGCAGGGTCAGATAGACCCGGTCGGGGCCGATCGCCATGCCCGACAGTGCTGTGGACCGGGCCGGTCCGGACGGTAAACCGGCCCGGTAGTCGATGACCCGTAACAGCGGTATGGCGCCGTTCGGGTAGCCGGCGAAGCTCGCCGTTTGGAACACCATCACGTTCTGATCGGTAGCAGCGTAGATCCGGGTGTCGTCGGTGCCCAGATAGCGGATCGGTGACGTGGCCGATGCGCGCCCCACCTCCTGCAGGCCGTAGCCGCCGCGCTCGGAGTCGACGGCGTACAGCGTGTCGCGCCGGTCGTCGGTGACGTAGCTGCGGGTGACCTTGGCGCTGTCGCCAGCGGCTGCGACGATGTTCGCATCGAGGGTGCCGCGGCGTTCCGGCGGCGATGACGGACCCTTGTAGTAGCGGATTCCGGCCGGCCCGTACAGGTGGTATTCAATGGCGCGGCCGCGGTTGGCGCCGTCGATCATGGTGGCCGCGCCGCCGGTGACCCGAAGACTCGGCAGTTTGCGGAATCCATACTGGTCGATCGCGGTCACCGTGGATCCGTCCGCCGACAATGCCAGCAACACCCGCATACCGGCGTCTTCGGACAGATAGGCCGGGGCGGGGCCGGCGTCGAAGTTGCCGATCGGGCGCAGGCTGGCCAATTCCACGACCGTCACCCGGTTATGCCTCGGCTCAGGCACGAAGACGTTCCGGCCGTCGATCCGGCTGATCTGCACATTGCTTCCGGCCGCCAACGGGTCCGACAGGCGGGTCCCGACCGCCGCCGAGTCGTCGACACGGTCGACGACCGCTAGCCGTTGATGGTCAGTGAGCGCGACCAGCGCGCCGTGGCGGTACGACCACACCGGCTGGTGCAGCGGGGTGTCGACGTCGACCACCCGGACCTCCGGCCGGCTTTCCAGTGCGGAGCCGGGTGTTGAACAGCCGCTCACCGCAACGCCGCCAATAACCGCCGCGCCGCACCACCGCCATATCCACCGGTGCCGACTCATCGAGTTCGGGATACCCACGCTGCTGGCGACCTACACTCGGCTGTTTGCCCGCACCGGCAGCCGGGTATGCGAGGCCCTGTCCCGACATCACGACCGATACACAGGACACACAGCCGACAAAGGAGGGGGCCCATGTCCGCAGACCAGCAGGGCCGACGAGTCGCATTCCTGGTAGCACCGGAAGGGGTGGAACAGGTCGAGTTGACCGACCCGTGGCGAGCGGTCGCCGAAGCCGGGGGTCAACCGGTGCTGGTATCCACCGCCGCGGGCACCGTGCAGGCGTTCAACCACCTGGACCGCGGCGACCGGTTCAACGTCGACCGGACGGTGGACGACGTGTCGGCAGCCGACTTCGACGCACTGGTACTGCCCGGCGGGGTGGCGAATCCGGACCAACTGCGCACCAGCAAGCGGGCGGTGGCGTTCGCCAAGGAATTCTTCGACGTCGGCAAGCTCGTCGCGGTTATCTGTCACGGACCGTGGACCCTGGTTGAGGCCGGCGTGCTGGACGGTCGGCGGATCACGTCGTGGCCCAGCTTGCGCACCGACATCATCAACGCCGGCGGAGACTGGGTGGACGAAGAGCTGGTCCGCTGTGACGCAGCGCCGTCGGTATTGCTGTCCAGCCGCAAACCCGACGATTTGCCCGCGTTTTGCCGAGCGATAGTGCAGGAGCTGAGTAGTCACCCTGCGACGGTGTAGACCCGCCAACGATGCCACGATCGGAGGAGCCCATGGTCACCGACGACATCAGCACCACGCCCGTCCCGGACCGCAAGCGACGGGCGCGGATCTGGGGAAACTGGATACTGGCGCTGCTGACGGTGCCGGCCGCCGTGCTGGTCCGGATTTTCGCCCTCGGCGCGGTGATGAGCGCAGCCGGTTGCAGCACCACCGAATGTCCGGATCTCGGCCCGAGCGGCTTTATGTTCACCGTGTATTACTACGGCCCGCTGATCGTCGCCGGCCTGACCATCCTCGCTTCGTTCTTCACCGCAAAGCGACGCTGGGGCATCGTCGTTCCGCTGTCCGCGTTGGCGCTCATGGCGGTCGACGTGGCCGCGCTGGCGGTCAGTTTCCACATTTAAGGGACGCCGGTGGTCAACTGGCCAGGACCTGCGGCGCGAGTTCCTTGAGCATGGTGCTGGCCCAACGCATCTGGCGCAGCGCATCGGCATGGCACTGCGATGCCAACTCGAGCAGTTCGGCGTCCCGAACCACCTGGGCGCCCTGGACCAGCAGTAGCCAGTCGACCGAAACCGCCGCGGCGTGCACGTGCACACTACGCAGATCGGCGAGTAGCAGCAGCCCGGGCTCGGGTCGTCGTCCGACGAGCTGACTGGTTTTCTCCCGCAATACCGCCAGCGCCCCGCCGATTCGCGGCGGCGAAGCGCTGAGCGCCACGTCGTAGCGACGGCCAGCCTCCGCCACGTCGCGGATGTGCTGCTCTGAGAAGACCGCAAGGTCACCGCACAAATAGAAGACATCGTGATCGGTCTTGTGGCGCTCGCCGATCCGCCGCAACCGGCGCGCCAGCGATGTCTCCGAGCGGTGCACCTCGCGCAGTGCCAGGCCGACCTTCATCACCCACCCTTCCGGTCGGGGACCCCGGCCTTGACGATGCGCACCGCTGAGGTCTTGAACAGTGGCTGTTTGGACACCGGATCCCAATCGGTGATGGTGAGTTCGTTGGCGGCACGCCGGTGTTTGGTGTCGCGGCGGTCGGCGTCCCAATACCCGTAGTGGAACGGCAGGAACGCCACGCCGCCCCGAATATCGGTCAGTCGGGCGCCCGCGACGACGGTGCCGCGCGGCGAACGGATCTCGACCAGGTCGCCATCGCCGATACCGCGGCGCTCGGCGTCACCGGCGGACATCTCCACCCAAACGTCGGGTGCGGCATCGTTGAGTTGCGGCGCCCGACCGGTTTTGGTGCGGGTATGGAAGTGGTAGACGGTGCGGCCGGTGATCAGCCACAGTTCGTCGTCGCCGTCGGCGCGCTCGTGCGGCGGAACGTACGCCGCGGCTCGCAGCATCGCTTTTCCATCCGGGTTGGCTGCCCGGTATTCGGTCGGCTCGAACGCGGCCCCGGTGAGCAGATCTTTGCCGTACGTCTCGCAATATGACGGCGCACTCCAGAAATTCCCGTCGGTGTACAGCCGCTCGGTTCCGTCCGGATGGTCGGCGTTACACGGCCATTGGATGCCGCTGCCGCCGCGCAGCCGTTGATAACTAAGCCCGGTGTAGTCACACGGACGTCCCGCGCTGCACCGCTGCCACGCGCCGAAAGCCGACTCCGGGTCGTGCCATGAGATCAGCGGCGCACCGTCTTTGTTGCGAAAATCCATCCGGCGGGCGTAGTCGAGAAAGATGTCCAGGTCGGCGCGAGCCTGCCCGGGCGGCTCAACCGCCTTGTCGGACAGGTGCACCGTGCGGTCCGCGTTGGTGAAGGTGCCGGTCTTCTCCGCCCAGGCGGCGGCCGGTAGCACGACGTCGGCCAAGTCCGCCGTCTCGGTACGGAAGATGTCCTGGACCACCAGAAAAAGCCGGGTTTGGGCGAGGATGTGTCGAATACGGCGCAACTCGGGCAGCGATACCGCGGGATTGGTGGCGCTGACCCACAACATCCGCAACGTGCCCTGTTCGGCGAAACGCAGCATCTGCATAACGTGGGTGGGTTCGGAGTAGTGCGGAATCTGCGCAATGTCGACATTCCACAACCGAGCCAGTTCCGCCACATGGGCGTCGTTCTCCCAGTTGCGAAAACCCGGCAGATCGCCGTTGGCGCCGCATTCCCGGGTGTTCTGCGCGGTGGGTTGGCCATTCATTTGCAGCACCCCTGCACCCGGCCGGCCCAGCATGCCCCGGATCAGGTTGAGGTTGTTGACCTGTACCGCCGCCGCGGTGGCTTGATGGGATTGGTAGAAGCCCTGCAGCACGGTGCACAGCAGCCGGTCGGCATGGCCGATGATCTCGGCGGCGCGACGGATGTCATCGGCGCTCACCTGGCAGATCTCGGCCACCCGGTCCGGCGGGTACGCGGCCACGCACGCCGCCAGGTCGGGGTAGCCGACGGTGTGTGCGCCGACGTAGTCGGGGTCCACCCAATCGTTGGCGATCACCTCATGCAGCAAGCCATTCATCAATGCCACGTTCGTTCCCGGGACCGGCCTCAGATGCACGGCGGCCGCCCGGGCGACCGGCGTCGGCCGCGGGTCAACGCAGATGATCTGCGGAGGGTTCGCCCCGGCCAGCCGGTCCAGCATGCGCGACCACAGCACCGTCTGGGTTTCGGCGACGTTGTGGCCGAACAGGGCTATCACGTCGGCGTGGTCGACATCGGTGTAGGAACCGGGCTGGCCGTCGCAGCCGAACGTCTCTTTGAGCGCCCACTCCGCGGTCGCGGTGCACAGCCGGGTGTTGCCATCGACGTGGTTGGTCCCCAGCCCGGCGCGAGCGATCACGCCCAGGGTGTAGTACTCCTCGAGGAACAGTTGACCGCTGGTGTAGAAGCCGACCGAACTCGGGCCGAAATCCCGCAGCAGGGCATGTGTTCCGGCGACGATGCGTTCCATCGCGGTGTCCCAATCGGTTTCGATCAGCGCGCTACCGTCCCGGACCAGCGGCACGGTAAGCCGATCGGGAGATCTGTTCGCCTGCCAGCCGAACAGATCTTTGGGGTCGACGCGGCCGTGGTTGACCCGGTCGACCTGCCGGCCGCGCACCCCGACGATCCGACCGTCTTTGACCGCGATGTCGATGCCGTCACCGTTGGAATGCAAGACCGCCGCCGACTGCACCCAGCGGTCGACGTCCTGCTCGCCGAGCCCACCGTCGAGATACCCGTCCACCCGGTCCGGCCAGCGCTCGCCGGCGGTATAGGGCGTACGGGCACCCCACGGCTCGGCGATGCGGTCGACCATGCAGCTCGATTACCCGCTGGCTGCCTCGGGTATGCACCAATCGATGGACCACGATCGGGCACCTCTGTTGGACGCGCTGGCCGATTATCACCGTCGCGACCGGTACGGGTTCAGCCCGCCCGCCCATCGGCAAGGCCGCGGCGCCGATGAGCGGGTGCTGGGCGTGCTGGGCCGCGAACCGTTCCGGGCGGATGTGCTGGCCAGCGGCGGACAGGACGACTGGCGTTCGCGCGGCCGGTTTTTGGCCGACGCCCAAGAACTGATGGCCGACGCGGTCGGCTCATCATCGGCATACTTTTCCACCTGCGGCAGCTCACTGTCCGTGCGGGCCGCGATGATGGCGGTGGCCGGCGGATCGACCGGCGGACTGCTGGTGCCTCGGGACAGCCACAAGTCGATCGTCGGCGGGCTGATCTTTTCCGGCATCCAACCGCGCTGGATCAGCCCGAGCTGGGATGCCGACCGGCACCTTTCCCACCCGCCGTCACCGGAGCGAGTCAGCGGGAACGTGATGTTGCCTCGCGACGCGTTTTTCGGTCCGACCGAGTTGGTTAGCGCA
>CAZPZQ010000052.1:0-14940 GCA_964590745.1 uncultured Mycobacterium sp.
CGCGGCGTTCGTGCGGCGGCTGGTCACCCTGGCCACCAGTTTGCTGCTGGCCACCACGGTCCTGTCGGTGGCCGCCGCGCCGATGTTGGTGCGGCTGATGCTGGGCGGTGACCCGCAGGTCAACCAACCGTTGACGATGGCGTTCGCCTATCTGCTGTTGCCCCAGGTGATCTTCTACGGGCTGTCGTCGGTATTCATGGGGATTCTGAATAACCGGAACATATTCGGTGCGCCCGCATGGGCGCCGGTCGTCAACAACGTGGTGGCGATCGCCACCCTGGGCGTGTACCTGGCCACGCCCGGTGAGCTGTCGGTGGATCCGGTGCGGATGGGCAACCCCAAACTGTTGGTGCTGGGCATCGGCACCACGCTCGGGGTGGTCGCGCAGACCGCCGTGCTGCTGGTGGCGATCGGCCGCCAACGAATCAGTTTGCGGCCACTGTGGGGCATCGACGACCGCCTCAAACGCTTCGGTGCGATGGCCGCCGCGATGGTGCTCTACGTATTGATCAGCCAGGTCGGCCTGGTCGTCACCAACCAGATCGCCAGCACCGCAGCGGCCTCCGGGCCGGCGATCTATTACTACACCTGGCTGCTGTTGCAGCTGCCGTTCGGCTTGATCGGCGTCACGGTGCTCACCGTGGTGATGCCCCGCCTGAGCCGCAACGCCGCCGCCGACGACACCCCCGCCGTGTTGGCCGACCTGTCGCTGGCCACCCGATTGATGATGGTCACGCTGATCCCGACGGTGGCGCTGATGACGGTCGGCGGTCCGGCGATCGGCCGGGCGCTGTTCGCCTACGGCAACTTCGGTGCAGTCGACGCCGGCTTTCTGGGGGCGGCCGTCGCGCTGTCGGCGTTCACCCTGATCCCGTACGCGCTGGTGCTGTTGCAACTGCGGGTTTTTTACGCCCGCGAGCAGCCTTGGACACCGATCCTGATCATCGTCGTCATCACGACGGTCAAGATCGCCGGTTCCCTGCTCGCGCCGCACCTCACCGACACCCCGGACCTGGTCGCCGGTTATCTGGGCTTGGCCAACGGCTTAGGCTTCCTGTCCGGCGCGATTGTCGGCTACTACCTGCTGCGGCGGGCGTTGCGACCGCCCGGCGGCCACCTGGTCGATGCCGGCGTGGTGCGGACCGTCCTGGTCACGGTGACCGCGTCGCTGCTGGCCGGCCTGGTTGCGCAGCTAGCGGACCGGCTGCTGCGGTTGCCCACGCTGACCGGCGACGGCGGTGCCGGCTCGATGCTGCGGCTGCTCGTTCTCACCGTCATCATGGCGCCCATCGTGGCGGCGGTGCTGCTGCGGGCCCGGGTGCGCGAGGCGCAGGCGGCGCTGACCGCTGTGCGGCGCCGGGTAGCCGGCCACCGAACTACCCGGCCCAACCCACCGCGCCGCAGGGCGGGCGTCCCGTACGCTGAGCACAACGATTTGCTCGCAGCAGGGGGGGACCCGGCCCAGGAACCCATCCGGCGCGAACCTCCGCAGCGCGACGCCGGAGGCCGGAAACCGAAAGGCTCGGAGGTGAGCGACAACCCCTCGGACAGCTCCCGGTCGCAGCGGACGCCGCAGCCGGCCGACCCGGGTGCGCGCCGCGCGGTTGCCGACGACTTCCAGCCGGACGTCCCCGCCCCGGTCGGCGCGCAGCCGGTGGCCGGTGCCGCCATCGCCGGCGGACGCTATCGCTTGCTGGTGTTCCACGGCCGCACCCGTGTCCTGCAGTTCTGGCAGGCGCTGGACACCGCTCTGGACCGCCAGGTGGCGCTGACCTTCGTCGACCCGGAGCAGACCCTGCCCGGGGGCGAACTGCAGGAGATCCTGTCCCGCACCATGCGGCTGAGCCGGATCGACCTGCCCGGCATCGCCCGGGTGCTGGACGTCACGCACATCGGCGCGGGCGGCCTGGTGGTCGCCGAGTGGGTGCGCGGCGGGTCGTTGCAGGAGGTGGCGGCCACCGCCCCGTCGCCGCTGGGGGCAGCCCGCGCGACCCGGTCGCTGGCCGCGGCTGCCGAAGCCGCCCACCGCGCCGGCGTCACGCTGAGCGTTGATCACCCCGGCCGGGTGCGGGTCAGCGTCGACGGCGACGTGACCTTGGCGTTCCCGGCGACGATGCCGCACGCCAGCCCGCTGGACGACATTCGCGGGATCGGCGCCGCTTTGTATGCGCTACTGATCAACCGGTGGCCGCTGCTGGAATCCGGCGCCGACTGCGGACTGCCGTTGGCCCAGTACGATGACGCCGGCCGTCCGGTCAGCCCCGATGCGGTAGACCCCGACATTCCGTTCCAGATCGCCGCGGCGGCAGTCCATTCGATCCGGGCGGACGGCGGAATACGCAGTGCGTCGACGCTACTGAACCTGCTGCAGCAGGCCACGGCGGTCGCCGAGCACACCGACCTGCTGGGCCCTATCGATGATGCGCCGAGGCCGTCCACCTCGAGCCAACCGCACGACGACGAGGCCGCGCGGGCGCGGCGCCGGCGCGCCGTGATGATCGGAGCCGGCGTCGGCGGCGCCATCCTGCTGGTGGCGCTGATGGTGCTGGTGTCCCTGCTGAACCGGATTTTCGGCGATGTCAATGGATTGGACAAAGCCGAACTCGGTCTGAGCAGCCCGCCGACCACGGCGGTGCAGAATGGCTCCGCGGCGGCCGGTGGCGTCGTCAAACCGGTGCACGCGACGGTATTTTCGCCGGGCGGTGGGGCGGATGCACCGCAGGATGCCGGGCTGGCCATCGACGGTAACCCAGACACCGCCTGGGCGACCGACACCTACCACGATCCGGTACCGTTCCCGAACTTCAAGAGCGGCGTCGGACTGATGCTGCAACTGCCTCAGCCCACCGTGATCGGCAACGTCACCGTCAGTGTGTCCAGCATCGGCACCCGGGTCGAGATCCGCTCGTCGTCGACCCTCACCCCGGCCCGGCTGGAAGACACCACCGCGCTGACCCGCCCCAAGCTGCTGCAGCCCGGCCCCAACCGGATCACCGTGGACGCATCGTCGCCGACGTCGAACCTGCTGGTGTGGATCTCCACCCTGGGCACCATCGACGGCGAGAACCGCACCGAGATCGCCGAAATCACTGTGCGCGCGGCCGAATAGCCCGGTACCCGGACTGAAGTGCCCGACCGCAGCCGATTGGCTAGCGTCCGGTCATGCAGCGCCGAAAGCCCGACTCCGCGCCCCGCAGCGACGCCGAACTGCTGGCCGCCCACGTCGCCGGTGACCGTTACGCGTTCGAGGAATTGTTCTCCCGCCACCGTCGGCGGCTGAGCCGACTGGCCCGGCTGACCAGCCGATGCCGCGAAGATGCCGCCGACGCGCTGCAAGAGGCGATGCTGTCCGCGCACCGCGGCGCGGGCGCTTTTCGGAACGACGCGGCGGTCAGCAGCTGGTTGCACCGCATCGTGGTTAATGCTTGCCTGGACCGACTGCGCCGCAACCAGACTCACGTCCCGCTGCCGCTCGATGACCACGCCCAGCCGGTACCGGACCGCACCGCCCAGGTGGAAACCGCCATCGTGGTTCGACACGCGCTGATGCGGTTGCCGGCCGCCCAGCGGGCGGCCGTGGTCGCCGTCGACATGCAGGGCTACTCCATCGCCGACACCGCACACCGGCTGGGCGTGCCGCCGGGCACAGTCAAGAGCCGCTGCGCCCGCGGCCGGGCCCGCCTGGCCGCGCTGCTCGGCCATCTCGACGCCGGCCCTCGGCGGTGGGCCGGATAGGGTGAACGGTCGATGGTGATCGCGTCAACGGCTGTGCATAACGGCCGCACTGTGCAACGGTTAGCCGCCGGAACCTGATGAGCACCCCCGATTCCGGGTCGCCAGACCCCGTCGGCGGTGTCGGTGACGTGACGACCGATGCTGCCGCCCGACCGGACACCTCGCGTCGACCCGCCCACGCGGTTCGCCCGTTCCCCCGCCCTAACCGGGTGGCCGCCGGGATCGGGGTGGCCGCCGCGGTTGCCGGGATCGGCCTGGGCACGGCGGCGCTGATCCGGCTACCAGCACCCCCACCGGAGGCGGCCCGCACCCTGCAGCCCATCACGGTGACCTCGCCGCCGAGCGCGGCGTTGCCGGCGGCGTCGGACATCCTCGCGTTGCTGGACCGCAGCCCTGACTTCGGCCCGCTGGCCGACGCCCAGCGGCGGGCATCGTGCCTGACCGGCCTGGGCTATCCGGCGTCGACCCGGGTGCTCGGTGCGCAGCGAATCGAGATGAACGGCCACCCCGCGGTGCTGCTGGTGCTGCCGGCGGACCGCAGCGACACGGTGGCGGCGCTTGCCGTGCTGCCCAACTGCAGCTCAGCCGACACCGGCCTGCTGGGCGACACGGTGGTCAGCCGTCCGTAGCGGCCCATGGAACAGTCCCGCCTAGGCTGGCGTTGATAGACCCCACAGAACCCCTAGCACCCGACCGGAAGGTATCTCATGACCGCCACACCGACCATCCACGAGGTGATCGTCATCGGCTCCGGCCCGGCCGGGTATACCGCCGCCATCTACGCGGCCCGGGCCCAACTGGCGCCAGTGGTGTTCGAGGGAACCGCATTCGGCGGTGCGTTGATGACCACGACCGACGTGGAGAACTACCCGGGTTTCCGCAACGGCATTCTCGGCCCCGACCTGATGGAAGAGATGCGCGAGCAGGCCCTGCGTTTCGGCGCCGACCTGCGTATGGACGATGTCGAGTCGATCGTGTTGGACGGCCCGGTCAAGTCGGTCGTCACCGCAGACGGCGAGACGCACCAAGCCCGGGCACTCATCCTGGCCATGGGCGCCGCAGCCCGCTATCTGCACATTCCCGGCGAGCAGGAACTGCTGGGCCGCGGCGTGAGTTCGTGCGCCACCTGTGACGGCTTCTTCTTCCGCGACCAAGATGTCGCCGTCATCGGCGGTGGTGACTCGGCCATGGAAGAAGCCATCTTCTTGACCCGGTTTGCCCGCAGCGTGACCATCGTGCACCGGCGCGATGAGTTCCGGGCCTCCAAGATCATGCTCAATCGGGCCCGGGACAACGACAAAATCCGGTTCGTCACCAATCACGTCGCGGTTGCTGTGCACGGCGACGCCACCGTCAGCGGGCTGCAACTCCGCGACACCCACACCGGTGCGGAAACCACGCTGCCGGTGACGGGGGTGTTCGTCGCAATCGGCCATGACCCCCGCTCGGAGATGGTGCGCGACGCCCTGGAGGTCGACCCGGACGGTTACGTCCAGGTCCAGCAGCCCACCACCCGCACCTCGGTCGAAGGCGTGTTCGCTGCCGGGGACCTGGTGGACCGGACCTACCGGCAGGCCGTCACCGCAGCCGGCACCGGATGCGCTGCGGCGATCGACGCCGAGCGCTGGCTGGCCGAGGCCGCCCACCCTGGCACCACGGCACCCGCCGGCGGCACCGCCGCCAGCGACGCCTTGATCGGAGCGCCTTGATGACCGACGCCCAACACAGCGGAACACCGCTGACCGTCTCGGACAGCTCTTTTGCGGCCGACGTGTTGGCTAGCAATACCCCTGTCCTGGTGGACTTTTGGGCCACCTGGTGCGGCCCGTGCCGGATGGTGGCGCCGGTGCTGGCCGAAATCGCTGCCGAACACGCCGGCCAGCTCACGGTGGCCAAACTCGACGTGGACGCCAACCCGGAAACCGCGCGTGACTTTGATGTGGTCTCGATTCCCACCCTGATCTTGTTCAAGGACGGGCAGCCGGTAAAGCGGATCGTCGGCGCCAAGGGCAAGGCGGCATTGTTGAAGGAACTGGCCGAGGTGGTTCCCGACCCGGGCTAGCCCGCCCACCCGGGGTTTTCCGAAAACCCGGAACGATCTGAGACAATGCTGGCTGACCTGCTGGCAATCGTCAGCTGTCGTTCCCGCTGCCAGCCACGGTGACCGGAGGGACCCAGCTATGTCGAGTCGGCATCGCCGCGCCGAGGACGCGCTACGTTGCGGTGACCGCAGCGGTGCCGTCGTCGAAATCCGCGCGGCGCTGTCCGCACTGGGGTTGCTGGCTAGTCCCGACGCCGACCTGACCACCGGAAAGCATGTCGCGCTCGACGTGTTCGATGCCGAGGTCGATCAGGCGGTGCGGGCATTCCAGCAGCAACGCGGCCTGTTGGTCGACGGCGTGGTCGGCGAGGCCACCTACCGGGCACTGAAGGAGGCGTCCTACCGACTCGGCGCCCGCATCCTCAACCACCAGTTCGGCGCGCCCATGTACGGCGACGACGTCGCCACCTTGCAGGCCCGGCTGCAAGACCTCGGTTTCTACACCGGGCTGGTCGACGGCTACTTCGGGCTGCAAACGCATAACGCGTTGATGTCCTACCAGCGTGAGTACGGTCTGTACGCCGACGGTATCTGCGGCCCGGAAACGTTGCGATCGCTGGATTTCTTGGCCTCCCGGGTGACCGGCGGCTCCCTGCATGCCATTCGCGAAGAGGAACTGGTGCGCCGCTCCGGTCCGAAGCTGTCCGGCAAGCGGATCGTCATCGACCCGGGCCGCGGGGGCGACGACCACGGTCTGATCACCCAGGGCGAAGCCGGTCCGATCAGTGAAGCAGATGTGTTGTGGGACTTGGCAAGCCGTTTAGAGGGCCGGATGACTGCGATCGGCATGGAGACATTCTTGTCCCGGGCCGGTGGCGCCAGCCCCTCCGACGTGGAGCGAGCTGCCACCGCCAACGCGGTCGGCGCCGACCTGATGATCGGCTTGCGCTGCGCAACCCACACCAGCCCGACGGCCAATGGCGTGGCGTCCTTCCACTTCGGCAACTCGCACGGTTCGGTGTCCACCATCGGACGTAACCTAGCTGACTTTATTCAGCGAGAAGTAGTGGCGCGCACCGGTTTTCGTGATTGCCGAGTGCATGGTCGGACCTGGGATCTGCTCCGGTTGACCCGGATGCCCACCGTCCAGGTCGATATCGGTTACATCACCAACCCGCATGATCGGGCGATGCTGGTCGCGGCGCACACCCGCGATGCCCTCGCCGAGGGCATCCTCGCCGCGGTCAAGCGGTTGTATCTGCTCGGCAAGAACGACCGGCCCACCGGAACATTCACGTTCGCCGAGCTGCTGGCCCACGAGTTGTCTGTGGAACGGGCGAACCGGCTCAGCAGTTCACGGCCTAAGCGCTCCTGAAACCGTCAGCGCCGCCGCGCCGGCACCGACCGGCTGGGGTGCCTCGGAGTTCTCCAGCAGCCGCTCCAGCGCCGCCTCTACTTCGGCTTTCCAACCTAGGCCCTTGTCCAACTCCAGCCGCAACCGCGGAAAGTAGCGGTGCGGCGCAACGACGGTGAACCCCGCATCGGACAGAAAGTTCGCATCGATGATGCAGTGCTCGACCGAACAATCGCCCAATGCCTCGAGCACCGATGCGAGGTCCGGCTGCGCACCCGGGCCATCGAGCAGCTCCCCGACGGCGGGCGTGCGACCGAACGCCTCCAGCGCGCGGACTCCGCGACGAACCAGTTCTTCGACCACCCGGGCCACCAGATCGCGCGACAGGCTTTCGCTGAGCGGCCCCGGCTCGGCGCCCATCGAGGTCAGCAACACGGCATCGGCGGACACCGGTGCGGTAGGGAATCGACGCGCCCGCGGCACCACCCGCGGCGGCGCGTAGAGCGCGTAGCCCAGGCACGGCGGCTCACTGATGCCCTGGTTGGCCTCGTCGACCACTGCTGTCGCGACCAACCCGCACGAACCCCATTCCAGCATCACCATGGACAACCAGGCCTCTTTTTCGAACTCTGGATCAGTGAGCTGGTCACCGCGGTTCAGCGTCGCCGGGTCCACCTCCCAGAAAACACAGCGGCGGGCGTGCTTGGGAAGCTGCTCGAAACCTTCGAGCCGCAGCGGTGTGATTCGAACGGTCACTCAACTCCCCGCTTAACGCAATACCGGCAGACCAAGCAACCCTTTAAGGATAAGAGAGGTGAGCCACCGGCTGCCACCGTCGGCCCAATCGCCGGCACAGCGACCGGAAAGCACTCATGAACTCATCGAGAGTAGTTGGCGGGCAGGATATTTCGAGCTGTACGTCAGCTTTGCCCAACCGCGCGAACACCTTCTGCCCGGCCTGGGACTGAACCAGTGTCACAGTGACGTAATTACCCGGAGGTATCGCACCCGGGTTGCCGGGGCGGTCAAGCGGTCGGTGCGTTCATCAAGCCGACGATCCGCTGCAGGTCGTCGACCGAACCGAACTCCACGACGATCTTGCCTTTGCGCTTGCCGACACTGACGGTCACCCTGGTGTCGAAAGCCGTGGAGAGCCGTTCGGCGACGTCCTGCAGCCCGGGCATCTGGATCGGCTTGCGCTTGGGCGCGGTAGGAGCACCGCCGTCCCCCCGGTTGGCCAGGGTGACCGCCTCTTCGGTGGCGCGGACCGACAACCCTTCGGCGACGATGCGGGCGGCCAACTCCTCTTGAGCTTCCGGGCCGGCCTCCAACGACAACAGGGCTCGGGCGTGCCCGGCCGAAAGCACGCCGGCGGCTACCCGGCGCTGCACCGCAACCGGCAGTCGCAACAACCGGATCATGTTGGTGATCAGTGGCCGGGACCGTCCGATCCGAGCGGCCAGCTCGTCGTGGGTGACCGCGAATTCATCCAGCAACTGCTGATAGGCCGCCGCCTCTTCCAGCGGATTCAGCTGCACGCGGTGGATGTTTTCCAGCAGGGCGTCGCGCAGCAAGCTATCGTCCTCGGTTTCCCGCACGATCGCCGGTATGGTCTCCAACCCGGCCTGCTGCGCCGCCCGCCAGCGCCGCTCCCCCATCACCAACTGGTAACGGGGCCGGCCGGCCGCCCGGTCTGCGGTGGGCGGGACGGACCGCACCACAATCGGCTGCAGCAACCCGAACTCGCGAATGGAATGCACCAACTCGCCCAGCGCCTCGTCGTCGAAGACCTGGCGCGGCTGCCGCGGGTTCGGCTCGACCAGCGCCGGGCTGATCTCGCGGTACACCGCCCCCACCGAGTCGGTGTTGACCGTGACCGGGCCGCCCAGCACCACGTCGGCGGCCGCGTCCCCCATCCGGGGCCCCAGCGTCGGCGGCGTCGTCGCCTCAGCCGGACCGGTCGGAATCAGCGACGCCAGCCCGCGGCCCAGGCCGCCTTTCCTGCGTGACGGTCCGGTCATACGCGTCGCTCCTTTGCCTGGCTCTCCCGCTGCTACGGTCATGCTGGTCCCCTCGCCGCGAGCGGACGATCGCGCTCGACGAGTTCGCGGCTCGCGTCCAGATAGCTCATCGCTCCGCGCGACCCGGGGTCGTAATCGATGATCGTCATGCTGTAGCCGGGGGCCTCCGACACCTTGACGCTGCGCGGAATGACGGTGCGCAGCACCTTGTCGCCGAAGTAGCGGCGGACTTCATCGGCGACCTGGTCGGCCAGCTTCGTTCGTCCGTCGTACATCGTCAGCACCACCGTGGTCACCTCGAGGTGGGGGTTGAGATGAGCTTTCACCATCTCAATGTTGCGCATCAGTTGCGACACGCCCTCCAACGCGTAGTACTCGCATTGGATCGGAATCAGCACTTCCGGCGCGGCGACGAGTGCATTGATGGTGAGCAGGCCGAGCGACGGCGGGCAGTCGATGAAGACGTAGTCGAAGTCGAAGTCGTCCAATTCGACAAGGGCCGTCCGCAGCCGATTTTCTCGCGCCACCATGCTGACCAGTTCGATCTCCGCGCCGGCCAGGTCGATGGTGGCCGGCACGCAGAACAGCCGACCGCTGTGCGGGCTTTTCTGCAGCGCCTCACCGAGCGGAATCTCGCCAATGAGCATCTCGTAGGACGACGGCGTCCCGGACTGACGGTCGGCGATGCCCAACGCGGTGCTGGCGTTGCCTTGCGGATCCAGATCGATAACCAGCGTCTTGACACCCTGGATCGCGAGCGCGGCGGCCAGATTCACCGCGGTGGTCGTTTTGCCGACGCCGCCCTTCTGGTTCGCCACCGTGAAGACGCGGCGACGCTCCGGCTTCGGCAGCGGGGCGTGCGTGGTATGCAGCACCCGCATCGCGCGCTCGGCCGCGGCGCCGATCGGTGTGTCGAAGTCGTTCGATGTTTCACGTGAAACATCGCGGGCGGACACGTCCGCCGGCGAGCCGGCGACCGGGGGCGGCGACCCGTACGGTTCGGTCATGTCAGCCTCCTGGCCGGCCTGGGTGTGCGGCGGGCTCGGCGGACCTTGCCGCGGACCGCTACCACCACGGTTGCGGGCGGAGTCAAATAGTCCACGCCACATCTCACCACCCTGACATCGTCGGCGCCCAGTGCGATCATCACATGCCGATGCTGCTCGACCTCGGCCGGTCCCCGCTCCCCCTTGATCGCCAGCATCTGCCCGCCCGGCCGCAGCAGCGGCAGGCTCCACTCGGTCAGCTTGTCCAAACTTGCCACCGCTCGCGACACGACTGCGTCTGCGCCACCGACGGTCGCTCGGACAGCGGGCTCTTCGGCGCGCCCGCGCAGCACATCCACCTCGAGTCCCAAATCGGCGACCACCTCGTGCAGGAACTCGCTGCGGCGCAACAGCGGTTCAACGAGCGCCACCTGCAAATCAGGCCGGGCGATCGCCAACGGCAGCCCGGGCAATCCAGCGCCGCTGCCCAGGTCGACCACCCGATCGCCGTGCGGTAACAACTCCCCGACCGCAGCGCAATTGAGCAGATGCCGTTCCCAGATCCGTCCGACTTCGCGCGGACCCAGCAATCCGCGCTGCACCCCGGCGCCGGCCAACGCGGCCGCGTAGCGCCGGGCACGCGGGAGCCGGTCACCGAACACCACGCGGGCCGCCTCGGGCGGATCGGTCGCGGCGACCGGTTCGGGCTCGCGTTCGGTCGGCACCGGCCTGCCGGCGTCGGCTGCGCTCGAACCGCGGTGTTTCACGTGAAACATTTCCTCCGGTCGTTTTCGGGGCCGCGATGGCGGTGAATTACGACTTTGTGATTCACTTGTTCGCGGTGGCCGGCGCCGGGCCGCTAGCCGGGACTAGTCGGGACGGACCACCACCCGCCGGGACGGCTCGGCGCCGGCGCTTTCGCTGTGCACCCCCGGCACTGCCGCCACCGCGTCGTGCACAATCTTTCGCTCGAACGGCGTCATCGGAGCCAGCTCCTCGTCCTCACCGTGCTGCAGCACTCGTCGCGCCACTTGGTCGCCCAGCGCGCTCAGTTCTTCGCGGCGGCGCCGTCGCCAGCCGGCGACATCAAGCATCAGCCGGCTGCGTTCCCCGGTCTTCTGATGCACCGCCAGGCGGGTCAGCTCCTGCAGCGCGTCGAGCACTTCGCCGTTGCGGCCGACCAACTTGGTCAGATCGGCGCCGCCGTCGATGCTCACTACCGCGCGGTTCCCCTCGACGTCCAAGTCGATGTCACCGTCGAAGTCCAACAGGTCGAGCAACTCCTCCAGGTAATCACCGGCGATCTCCCCCTCGGCAACCAGCCGCTCCTCCAGATCGTCCAGATCGTCCACATCGTCCACATCGGCGCCGCCGTCGGCATGGCCATCCCGGGTCTCCGGTTGGCCGGTATCGCCGTGCTGGGTGGTGTCCGCGTCGGTCATAGCTCTCTCCTCCTCCAGCGGCGCCCGCCGCACCGCCGCACTCCCTTCGGTCCCGGTGTGGGTCAGCGTTTACGTTTCCTCGGCTTGGCCCCGGGCCGCGGACTGCGGCTTTGCGGACCGCGTCCGGTTGCGCTACCGGCGCCGCGCCGGGTGTCCGGTCCGGCTTTAGCCTGCCCATTGGGCGGTGCGTTCTCAGCGGTGCTACCGCCCCCGTCGGCGTCGGCCCGGCCGCCGGCCGCCTTGCTAGCACGCTTGGGCTTGGCACCTGGGGCCGGCGCGTTCGCCGCCCGCCGCCGCAGCATTTCTTCTTTTTTCGCCGCATCCTCCTTGGCGATCAAGCCGAAGACATAGTGCTGTTGGGCGAACGTCCAGATGTTGTTGGAGAACCAGTAGAAAATGATCGCCAGCGGTAGGAACGGTCCGCCCACCACCACGCCCAGCGGGAACACGTACAGCGCCAACTTGTTCATCAGCGCCGTTTGCGGGTTTGCGGCGGCCTCTGGGCTCTGCCGCGCAACCGAGGCCCGGCTGTTGAAGTACGTAGCGATGCCCGCCAGGATCATCACCGGCACACCCACCGCAATGACGGCGGGGCGACTGAAGTACGTGAACGCATCCAGTCCGCTGCTCTGCGTCATGGTGGCACCAAGTGGGGCACCAAACAGGTTGGCGTCCAAGAAATGCCCGACGTCCGCGGCACTGAACACATAGTTGCCCAACTGCCGGTTTTGTTCCGGCGATAACCCCAACTGGCCGATGCCCCGCCCGGTGCGGTTGAACGAGCGCAGCACGTGATACAGACCGAGGAACACCGGAATCTGGGCCAGCATCGGCAGGCAGCCCAGAATCGGATTGAAGCCGTGTTCGCGCTGCAGCTTCTGCATCTCCAGGGCCATCTTCTGGCGGTCTTTGCTGTACTTCTTCTGTAGCGCCTTGATCTGCGGTTGCAGTTCCTGCATCTGTCGGGTGGTCTGGATCTGTCGAACAAACGGCTTGTACAGCAGCGCGCGCAGCGTGAAGACCAGGAACATCACCGACAGCGCCCATGCGAAAAAGTTCGACGGGCCCAGTATCAGCCCAAAAGCCTTGTACCATACCCACATAATGGCCGACACCGGATAGTAGATGATGTCGAGACTCAACCAATTAAACAACCGCGCCACCTTCCGATCGCTGCGCTGCCGACCACCGGTGATCACCGTTGTCACTATCGGTCACGTCCCGGCTGTCCGGTTCGGGTATCGGATCCCAGCCACCCGGATGCCACGGTGCGCACTTTGCCAGCCGTACCACGGTCAGCCAGCTTCCCCGGATCAATCCGTACTCTCGCAGCGCCTCCACCGCGTACTGACTGCAGGTTGGGGTGAACCGGCAGCTCGGTAATCGCAGCGGTGACACCATATTCCGGTACAGCTCGATCAGGAAAATCACTGTCCGCGCCGGCGCGGTTCGCCATCGGCGGACCGCGCCGCCGGGCTCCGGTGTTTCCCGCCTCATTGGTCGGCACCCCCGGACCGGCGAATACGCGCCAGGCCGGTGCGCACCTGCGCCTCCAACGACGCCGACTGCGCGCGACTGCTGCCGGGCAGCGCCCGGATCACCACCTGCTCGGTGGGCAGCAACTGGTCGACCACGCCGCGCAGGACATGACGTAGCCGCCGGGCCACCCGGTGCCGCTGCACAGCACTGCCAACGGATTTCGTGACGATCAGGCCAACCTGCGGAACCGGCGCCGCACCGGCCTCGTCCGCCCGGTCCACCTGTCGGGCATGAATCACGATGTCGGGCTGGGTCGCTCGTCTGCCATACTTGACCGTCGCACCGAAGTCGGCCGATCGCCGCATCCGGTACCGGGCGGGAAGCACCGCTGTGGCACCCGGGCTCAAGCAGTCAACGAGCGCCGGCCTTTGCGGCGTCGACCCGAAACGATGGCGCGTCCGGCCCGGGTGCGCATCCGCAACCGGAACCCGTGCACCCGAGCTCGGCGGCGATTGTTGGGTTGAAAGGTCCGCTTGCCCTTGGCCACGGCCCACTCTCCTCGTTGCGTCTGGCATCGCACCCGCCGGGCATGCCGGAGGCCGGCCGCGCTTGCCGCAGGCGATGCTGTCGGTAAGTCTCGCTGGTTCCGCGTTTCACTAGGTAACCGGCGCGGGCTCCGGCATAGCGCCGGTCGCAGCCGTATCGCCGACGTTCGGGCGACGGTTCGAAGGGTACTGATGCGGATTCGCCGGGTCAAACCTCGCCACCGCCTCCGGCGTCCCCGGCCATGCTTAACAGTCGTCACAGCCGTCACCGATGCTGGAACCAATCCAAATTCCGTGCGTGCATCTTCCGGAAAGCGCTAGTCACCCGGCCGGAAACCTGTTAGCTTCTGGCAGTGCCGTTTCGTACCGGAGCGGTACGTCACACCGGACCGACGATGACGAAGCGGCTGCCCCCTCAGATCGGCCCCACCGGTCGCCTGAAGCATCGCCTTCACCTACAGTGGCCGTTAGGCCGCCACACGCGGACGTGCGCCTTGTCCACACCTGTGGATAACAGTGTGGATAGTTGGCCATCCCGCCACTGCGGCGCGTTCAGATATCGAAGCAGGGGGTCTGATCCTTGACCGGCAATCCCCCACCCGCTTTTCCGACGCTGTGGGAAGAGGTTGTTTCCGAACTCAACGGCTCATCCGATCCCGTCACCGACACCACCACCACCGGTGCGCCGACCCCGGTGCTGACACCCCAACAAAAAGCCTGGCTCAACCTGGTCCAGCCGCTGACCATCGTGGAGGGATTCGCGCTGCTCTCGGTGCCGAGCAGCTTCGTCCAGAACGAGATCGAACGCCACCTACGCACCCAGATCACCGAAGTGCTCAGCCGCCGGCTGGGCCACCAGATCGAACTCGGCGTCCGCATCACGCCGCCCGACGATGCGGACACCGCACCGGCCGACGCCACCGACGCTAGCGGCGCCGGCGACACCGCGACTGGCGACGAGGACGATGAAGAGGCCGCCCTCACCGACACCCAGTACGACTGGCCGGCCTACTTCATCGAACGGCCCAGTAACGAGTCAGCCACCGCGGACGGGCACACGCTGAACCGTCGGTACACGTTCGACACGTTCGTCATCGGCGCATCCAATCGGTTCGCCCACGCCGCGACGCTGGCCATCGCCGAGGCGCCGGCCCGGGCCTACAACCCGCTCTTCATCTGGGGCGAATCCGGCCTGGGCAAGACGCATCTGCTGCACGCGGCCGGCAATTACACCCAGCGGCTCTTCCCCGGCATGCGGGTTAAGTACGTCTCGACCGAAGAATTCACCAACGACTTCATCAACTCGCTGCGCGACGACCGCAAGGTCGCGTTCAAAC
>CAZPZQ010000053.1:0-1529 GCA_964590745.1 uncultured Mycobacterium sp.
ACGGCTCGCCATCGCCCGCATCTGATCCGGGTCGGTCATAAAACGTGTTGCCATGAAACAGTCTCCTTACCTGAGTGATCGTGTGCCAGCTGGTGTGGTGGCCGGCGCGGCCACCCGCATCGAGCGGTGCCGACGGCCAACGGGTCGGGATAGTGAGTAGTGATTCTCCTTCCGTAGGCTGTGCGGCTCAGCCGGCCGCCGCCGCGTTGGCTGCCTCGGTCGCTGCATAGGAGCCGGAGCTCGTCTTGAGGATGGCGACAAACTGCTCGTGAATCGCCGCGGCCTGCGCACTGATGGCCTGGTAGGCCTGAGCGTGCCCGACGAACTGCATCGCCGTCAGGGCGGAAACCTCATCGGCGGCCGCCGGAACGACGCCGGTGGTCGGGCCGGCGGCGGCCGCATTTTCACTCGTCACCGCCGAGCCGATGCTAAGTAGGTCGCCGGCAGCCCGGTGTAGCAGCTCCGGTTCTGTGGTCACAAACGACATGTGCCTTCCTTTCTCGGTAATCGTGGCTTGTTGTCGATGCGGTTAGCGGTTCGGTTCCCGCGCCGGGTGGCCTCGGCACCGATACGCGATCGGTTCAGTTGAGCTGTCCCGGCCGAATTCAGTTATCGGGTTGATCACCATGTCCCCTCACCAAGTCCCACGCTCTACAGCTGTTTTGCTTCTTTGATCAGCGCTGCGGCCGAACGCTGCAGTGCATCGCGCTCTTTCACCAATTCGGCGGCAGTCCTGCGCAGCTCGGCCAATTCGTCGCGTTCGGTCAGCGTGCCGTCACCGTCGAAGACCCATCGGCTCGAGGTTTGCTCGTCAGCGACCGACTCTCGCGCCAGCGTCGGAATCACCTTGAGCCGCGAGCCGGACCGCAGGCGCGGGTCACCGGTGCTCGGTGCATTGACCATGCCGGCCATCGGAGGCACCCCACCGATCCAGCCGGGCCCGGTGGCCGCCGCGCCGACCTGGGGCGCGCCGGCGAGGCCAGCCGTCGGCAATGCCGTGGCGGCGAGCCGGACCTCCGGAGCCGCCACGCCCCATGCCTGCGGCACCGAAAGGCCACCGACCGCCGCCGCCCGGCCCATGGCGGCCGAGGTTCCGGCACCGGATGCGCCCACCGTCGGTGCGAACGAGCCCGACGAGCCCGCCAGTGTGGACCCGAGCGCCCCCGCCGGCATCCCGGACACGTCGTGCACCGCGGTCGCCGGCGCCGCCAGCGCCGACGAGAGGGCCTGGGACATCGCGATGGCCGCATTGGCACCCGGAACGATGGTGAACATCGACCCGGAGGCGGTGTAACCCAGTCCGCCGATGACAGATTGGAATCCGGTGATCCCGCCGTTGATGGCCAGGAAGTCCTGGATTGGCCCGAAGTCGGTCAAGTTGATGTTCAGCAACTGCTGCAGCCAGTCCGGTATCGAGTTGGCTGCCGGTCCCGTCGCCAGGTTTTGCAGCGCGTGCGGCACCGCGGACATGGCCGCCTGATCGACCGCGGCGGCCTGGGCACCGGCCCCACCCGGGTTGGTGTTCTGCG
>CAZPZQ010000053.1:1629-14700 GCA_964590745.1 uncultured Mycobacterium sp.
CACCGGCATACATCCGGCCGGAATTGACCTCCGGCGGCAACACCGCAAAATCCACCGTTACCACCTCGCCGTCAACTAGTCACCGGATTTCGGCGTGCGAAGCCGGCTCGACGCGAGGTCGTCGTCACGTCCGGCGGCATATCGGCGATCCCCTCGCCGTTGCCGTCGCCGATGACGATTCCCATAGCCGCCGCTCCGCTTTCCAGAGGCCCTACTCAGGAGTGCGCTCGATGGCGCGTTCAGTACAGCGTCGTGGATATCTCGACCGACCTGCATGTCCCAAAATGGAACAGAAAATGGATCGTCTGGGCCGTGCCAGGCTTACCCGAAACGGTCGAGTCCGATCGAAAAAAGCACGTTGCCTGATCTTGCGGGGGTCTTCGTCCAGTCCCGCGGCCACTGCGTCCGCCGACGGACGTTCGTGCGAGTTCGTGCATTCGGCGACAAGGAGCCCAGAGCCAACGATGCCACCCCCGGATACCCACCCATCCGGGGGATGGCCCCGGCCCGGCTCTTGGTCAATCTATGGGCCATGCTTGCCCAGCCCATTACCCTCGCTCGATTCCTAACCGAAAACCGTTCGAGCACGTCCGGAGCTCTCAACACGTTGATCTTGGATACGGCATTGGCGTGCAAGGCGATTGCGAAGCAGATAGCACCTGGTGCGCTCGGCGGTACTTTGGGCTCGGTCGAGCGCACCAATGTGCACGGTGAGGTGCAACAAAAGTTGGACGTGCTCGCCAATGAGCACTTCGTGCGGACGACTGAGTCCAGCGGGCAGATCGCCGGGTTGGTCTCCGAAGAACTCGACGAGCCCTACCGGTTGCCGGCTCACCATCCGCGCGGCAGCCACCTGTTGGTGTTCGACCCACTCGACGGTTCCAGCAACATCGACGCCAACATCTCTGTCGGAAGCATCTTCTCGATCCTGCAGGCAGCGCAACCGGGGGTCGACGCCGCGCCCGAGGACTTTCTGCAGCCGGGGTCCGCGCAGGTCTGTGCCGGGTACGCGATCTACGGACCGTCGACGGTGTTGGTGCTCTCCGTGGGCGCCGGCGTGCACGCATTCACCCTGGATCCAACGCTGGGCGAATTCATCCTCACCCGCGAGTCGATCCGAATACCCGCCGTGACCGCTGAGTTCGCCATCAACGCTTCCAATCAGCGGTTCTGGGAGCCTGCCGTGCAACGCTACGTCAAAGAGTGCCTCGCCGGCCGCTCCGGACCGCGGGGCAAGGACTTCAATATGCGCTGGATCGCATCATTGGTGGCCGAAACCCACCGGATCCTTACCCGAGGCGGAGTGTTCCTCTACCCCCGCGACTCCAAGCAGCCGACAAAGCAGGGCCGGCTCAGACTGCTGTACGAGGCCAACCCGATGGCCTTTCTCATCGAACAGGCGGGCGGGGCCGCCAGTACCGGCCACGGCCGCCTGCTCGACGTCCTGCCCACCGATATACACCAGCGAATCCCGCTCATCTTCGGAGCGCGCGAGGAGGTGGAGCGCATCGAGAGCTATCACCGCGAGGCCTACGAAGTTCCGAATTCCTTTCCGCTGTATGGAACTCGCGGCCTGTTTAGAGTCCCGATCGGTTGAGCCGTCATGTCACGCAAGCATCCCATCGTTTCAGTCACCGGATCCTCGGGTGCCGGCACTACCTCGGTTATGCGCACCTTCGAACAGATCTTTCGTCGCGAGGACATCAATGTCGCCTATGTCGAGGGTGATAGTTTTCACCGCTACGACCGGGTCCAGATGCGGGCGGCGATCGCCGATGCACATGCCCGGGGAGACCACTTTTTCAGTCATTTCGGTCCGGAGGCCAATCTTTTCGAAGATCTGGAAGAGTTGTTCCGGGTCTATGCGGAGACCGGGTCGGGTAAAGTCCGCAGATACCTGCACGACGAGCGGGAGGCCGAACCGTACGGCCAGCAGCCGGGGACCTTCACGCCGTGGGAAGAGGTGCCGACCGGCACCGACATGTTGTTCTACGAGGGACTACACGGGGCGGTCGTGACCGACACCGTCGACGTCGCGCGGCACGCCGACCTGCGGATCGGTGTTGTTCCGGTGATCAACTTGGAGTGGATCCAAAAACTGCATCGCGACAAGGTGGTTCGCGGTTACACCGAAGAAGCCGTCACCGACACCATCCTGCGACGGATGCCGGATTACGTGAAGTACATATGTCGGCAGTTCTCCAGGACGGATGTCAACTTCCAACGGGTGCCGGTAGTTGACACCTCGAACCCGTTCATTGCCAGAGCGATCCCGACTGTCGATGAATCAATGCTGGTGATCCGGTTCCGTGACCCGCATGGCATCGACTTCCCCTATCTGCTGTCCATGCTGCACGGCTCCTTCATGTCGCGACCCAATACGATTGTCTGCCCCGGGGGGAAGATGGACCTGGCGATGCAGCTGATCTTCACCCCGATGATTCTGCGGCTGGTCCAATTGCGGGACGCCGAACTCGCTCTCCGCTGAGGCCGCGCTGGTGCACGCTTGAGGAGTGGTGGACGCGTCGCCGAATGCCTTTTCTTACCCGGGCCAGGAATGCCTGCGTAGCAGAATCTCAGTGGTGAGCTGAGTAGTGAAGTGTTCGGAGCCCCGCCAGCCGGCCAGGTCGGTCAGGCGATAGTCACCGAGAACATACCTTCTGCTCGCCCGCGCGACAGCATCCGCCGGTCGACCGGTGACCAGGATCGTGGTGTCGACATGGACGTGCGGGCAATGTTCGTCCCGGACTACGCCGTTCACATCGGCCACCCGTGGGTGGCCGCAGTCGATCACCACCAACCCAGCGAACCGCTCGTGATAGGTCGCGGCCAAATCCCACGCCAACTGAGCGCCGACACCGTCGCCGGCCAGGACTGCCCCGGTCACCCGCAGTGCGTCCAGGACCCAAGCCGCCGACTTGACGGTCAGCCGGCCCGCCGGAATGAGCACGGTGCGCAGTTTCGCGATATGCAGACGCTCGCACACCGCGTGGTAAGGGGAGACGCCGCCGGGCGCGGTGTCGAAGATCGCGACGGTTCGGCCGTCTTCCGCCCCCCCGACGTGCACCGGAACCGCGGAGCCGTCGATCAAGTCGACGTGCTGCATCGGTTCCGGTGACGTCCGGGTGGTCGCGCTGGTCACGGGCGGTAGCGATCGCCGACCGGCTGTTGTGTCGCGTAGGCGAACGTGGTGTAGCCGATCTGCCGCCCGCTGCCCTCGGTCCGGTCCAGCCGGAATCCGGGTTCTTCGGCCGGCCGCTGGACGATAAACGAAAGGGCGATGGTCATCCGGCCCAGGCTGGCATCGTAGGCGTTAAGCCGCACATAGTGCCCGGGCCTGGCGGCCCGACACTCGTTTAGCTCCATCAACACGCCCGCGGCATCCATGAGGTCGAACATCGGCAAACCCCACATCTCCCAGTAGGTGTTCCGGGGATGGGGGTCGTCGGTGAACTCTATCGCCAACGGCCAACCGTTACCGAGCGCATATTCGATCTGGGCGGTGATCTCCTCATCGGTGAAGTCCGGCAGGTAGGAGAAGGTGCCCTGGGTGATTCGCATTCTGACCTCTCTCAGACGACCGTCGGGGTCGCCACGATGTCGGGGGTGTCGGTGGACGCGAAATCGAAGGTGACGTCGCCCCAGGTGGCCAACGCCACATCGAGCGCACGGTTTCGCGATGCCGCCTGCTTGAGGATTTCCGGTCCTTCCTGGTAGAAATCCCGGCCCTCGTTGCGCGCCTTGATCATCGCCTCGACTGCGACCCGGTTGGCCTCCGCGCCGGCCGCGATGCCCATCGGGTGGCCGATGGTGCCGCCGCCGAATTGCAGCACCACGTCCTCGCCGAGATAGTGCAGCAATTGATGCGTCTGGCCGGCGTGGATGCCACCCGAAGCGACCGGCATGAGGCCCGGCATCGACGCCCAATCTTGATCGAAAAACAGGCCCTTGCTGAGATCGACCGCCACCTTGCCGCGTCGGCAGGTGTCGTAGTAACCGGCAACGGCGCGCGGATCGCCTTCCAGCTTGCCGACGATGGTGCCGGCGTGGATGTGGTCGACGCCAGCCAACCGCATCCACTTCGCGATCACCCGGAAGTTCACACCGTGATCACGCTGACGGGTGTAGGTGCCGTGTCCCGCCCGGTGCAGGTGCAACAAAACACCGTTGGCGCGAGCCCATTTGGCCATCGACTGGATCGCCGTATAGCCGACGGTGAGATCGATCATCACGATGACCGAGCCGAGTTCCTTGGCAAAGCTCGCTCGTTCGTACATATCCTCCATGGTGGCCGCGGTGACGTTGAGGTAGTGGCCTTTGACCTCACCGGTGGCCGCCTGGGCGCGGTTGACCGCCTCCATGCAGAACAGGAATCGGTCACGCCAGCGCATGAACGGCTGCGAGTTGGTGTTCTCGTCGTCTTTGGTGAAGTCCAGTCCGCCGCGCAGCGCCTCATAGACGACCCGACCGTAGTTGCGTGCCGATAGACCTAGTTTCGGCTTGGTGGTAGCGCCTAGCAGCGGACGGCCGAACTTGTTCAGGTACTCGCGCTCCATCACGATCCCGTGCGCTGGCCCCTGGAAAGTCTTGACGTAGTGCACCGGGATGCGCATGTCCTCCAGCCGCAGCGCCTTGACCGCCTTGAAGCCGAACACGTTGCCGATGATCGAACTGGCGAGGTTGGCGATGGAACCCTCCTCGAACAGGTCGAGGTCGTAGGCGATCCATGCGATCCACTCATCGGCTCTGCCCGGGACCGGGTCGACCTTGTAGCACTTGGCCTGATAGTGCTCGTAGTCGGTCAACCGGTCGGTCCACACCACTGTCCAAGTGGCGGTGCTGGATTCGCCGGCGACTGCAGCGGCGGCTTCCTCCGGCGGTACGCCCGGCTGAGGCGTAATCCGGAAAGAACACAGCACGTCTGTGTCCTTCGGCTTGTAATCTGGTTGCCAGTAACCCATTTCGGTGTACGGGATGACACCCGCATTCCATCGATTTGTCATATCGAGAATGTTGGCATCCCAACCATGTAGCTGTCTATCGACAATCCACCACCGACGCTGAAGCATTTACTTCACTAACTCACCTGTGCATCCACCCCGTTGGGTGAGGCCTTCCGGTAAGCAGTCTGGCTAGCTTTCCCATGTTGGTAGCACTTCAACGGAGGACACACTTCACGATGAGCACGTGCAGAGAAATCGCCGCCCGGCTGATGGCACCGGGAAGAGGCATTCTGGCCGCTGACGAGAGCATCGCCACGATGTCAGCCCGGCTCCGCGACGCCGGAGTCGAACCGACCGCCGAAAACCGCCGTGATTACCGGGAACTGCTGGTGACTACGCCCGGACTCGCCGCAGGTGTCTCCGGGATCATCTTCTGTGACGAGACGTTGCGTCAAACCTTCCGTAACGGGACACCGTTTCCTCACGGTGTCGCCGACCTCGGCATTCTGTCCGGGATCAAGGTGGACACCGGCGCCAAGCCGTGCCCCGGATTGCCGGGGGAAAAGGTCACCGAAGGCCTCGACAACCTGCCAGCCCGGCTGGCCGAATACGCGGAAATGGGCGCGACTTTCGCCAAGTGGCGGGCGGTCTACGAGATCACCGCAAGCACACCGACCCGGGGTGCGATACAGGTCAACGCCAACGCGCTAGCACGATATGCCGCCGCCTGTCAGGATGCCGGCCTTGTGCCGATCGTCGAGCCGGAGGTGCTGATGGACGGTGACCACGACCGTGACCGCTGCGCCGACGTCACCTCCGAAGTGCACGCCGCCGTTCAGGCCAGCCTGGAGTTGTTGAACGTGGATTTGGCGGGGATAGTGCTCAAGCCGAATATGGTGATCGAAGGCCGAGAGCACACTTCGCAGTCGACCCCTCAGCAGGTGGCCGAACACACCGTCCTGGTGCTGCGCGCCTGGCCCGACGACCTAGCCGGTGTGGCGTTCCTTTCCGGGGGTCAGTCGCCTGAGCGTGCGACAGCCAATCTGGCGGCGATGCAGGACCATCCCACCCCGTGGCCGCTGACGTTTTCGTTCGGCCGTGCCCTGGTGTCGCCAGCGCTGACCACCTGGCATGGAAGCGCTGATCTCGTCGCGGCCGGGCAGGACGCGCTCGCCGACCGGGTAGCGGCCAACAGTGCGGCGGTGGGCCGGCGCGCCGAGTTGCAATCCGCATACTGACGGTGCGCAGCAACGAGCACGGCGATGCGTCAGGTGACTCAACGTACAGCACGCCACCCGAGTTCGCGATGCGCAATGAGATGGTTGATCAGCAGTTGGGTGGAGCCAGTGCACGGTGACTGAGTCACGACGTGCCACGGACGATCCAAAGGTGTCCCCGCGATCGGCAACTCGACCAGCACGCCGGTCTCGAGCTCTCGGTCCACGGCCTGGCGATGCACCAGGGTCACTCCTAGCCCCGCGACCGCTGCGGCCACCACCGCACCGTGCGATCCAAGGACCATCTGCGGCGGCGAGATTCCCAGTTCGCCCAGCAGGATCGTCGTGGTGGCCTGCGTGCCCGAGCCGGATTCGCGCATCAGCCACGTCGTCTCAGCCGGAGCAAAACCGTCCGCCATTTCCGGTGGCCCGACCAGCACCAAGGTGTTCGGCCTGACCGCCTGCACCTCGGCCTGATGCAGATCCGCTGGCGGACGTCCGGATACCACGATGTCGACCTCATGGCGGGCTAGCATCGGCCACAGCGCTGTTCGCGGGCCGACTTCCAGCTTGCACACCACGTCGGGGTATTTCGCGGTGAACGAGGCGAGCAACGCCGGTATCAGAAGCTCCCCGGCGGTGGTGACCGCGGCGAGCCGGATGGATCCATGCTCGGGGTCGACTTCGCCTTTGGCCGCCAAAACCGCTTCGTCGTACAGACCGAGGATGCGCCGCGCATATTCGACATAGCGGCGTCCGGCTGGTGTCAGCCGCACACCGCGTCCGTGCCGGTCCATCAGCGGAACGCCGACCTCGGCGCTCAGCGCGCTGAGCGCCGATGAAACCGCGGACTCGGTTACCACCAGTCGCTCCGCCGCGCCGCGCACCGATCCGGTATTGGCCAACTCCACTAGAGCACGCAGCCGGGCGGTGGTACTCATTGTGATGTCGCAGCGTTCTGATCGTCCTCGAACACCCGGCTGGCCAACAGGTCTGCGGCCTCGATAGTGGTCAGTGCCGCCAAGTCCACCCGGGGATCGTCACTGCTGAGCAGGCGTCCAGCGTGCCGCAGCCGCGCACGCTCGATGGCATTGCGGACGCTTCGCGCGTTCGCGAACCAAGGCTGCCGGATCCTGCGATCCAGGTAGCGGCGCAACGCCACTCGCGCGTCATCCGACAACGCGTAGCTGATCTGGTCGGTCATCAGTATCGCGATCTGCTCAAGTTCATCGGAAGTGTAGTCGGGGAAGGCGATGTGGTGGGCGATACGGCTTTGCATGCCAGGGTTGGCGGAGAAGAACTTGTCCATTTTGTCGGCGTAGCCGGCCAGGATCACGACGAGGTCGTCGCGGTTGTTCTCCATCACTTGTAACAGGATCTCGATGGCTTCGGCTCCGTAGTCGCGCTCGTTCTCCACTTTGTAGAGGTAGTACGCCTCGTCGATGAACAGCACTCCACCCATCGCTCGCTTGATCACGTCCTTGGTCTTGGGTGCGGTGTGGCCGATGTACTCGCCGACGAGGTCGTCTCGGGTGACACTGACCAGATGGCCGCGCCGCAGATATCCCAGCCGGTGCAACAGATCGGCCATCCGCAAGCCGACCGTCGTCTTGCCGGTGCCCGGATTGCCGGTGAAGCACATATGCAACGTGGGTTGAGGCGCGGTGATGCCGTAGCGAGCGCGTGCCCGGTCGACCAGCAGCAGCGCGGCGATCTCAGCGATCCGGGTTTTCACCGGCCGCAGCCCAACCAGGTCGCGGTCGACCTTGGCCAGCACCTCGTCAATGCCTGATTCCCTGCGCGTCGCGGCGAGGTCCAGCACCGCATCTGCCGGTAGGGGCATCGTGGCCGGGTGCTCGACTTCCGGTTCAGACGTTGCGGCGCGGTCGAAGCCGAACGATCGGCGAACCGTCTCCGTGCCCGAGTGACTCATCGACAGCCGCGCTATCTCGACCGAGTCCGACTAGCCATCTCGACGTATGAGACGGATATATCGATGCCGACGTCGTTGAGCGGATTACCGGCAGCCCACGGCGTCGAAGCCTCGTTTCGCACGGTCGTCATGACCGGAATGGTGCCAGTTAATCATCAAGGTGTCTATGGAGAATTAGCGATTGATAGTTAAGCGTTCGGTTATCGGTTTTTACCCCGCTACGGTCCCCCGCCGGAGTGAGGCCGCACTTCCCGGTCCGGCACTACCGTCCACCGCAGCACGTTGTCTGACGCGGACAGGAGATGGGCGCCTTATGGGCTTCGAGGCGTTGATGTGTGACCTGGAGCGTGCGGTCATGGAGCGCTTGTGGTCGGCGACTGAGCCACAAACGGTCCGGCAGGTGCACGCGTCACTGCCCGCACATCGGGCGCTCTACGCCGAGATCGCCGAGGCGTTGCGTCGGTTGGTAGCCAAACGGTTTGCCGTGCAAAGCCGCGACGGTGGCGTCCATCGCTATGCGCCCTCACGCAGTCGCGAGGATCTGGCCGCCCAGTTGTTGCTCAAAGCGCTGCACCGATCCGCCCATGTTGTCGACGACGACACGCGGGCCATCGTCCACCTCACCGACTTGATCGGGGTTGATGACGCCTGGGCAGTTCGTCATGCCCTTGCCGGACTGGATTCCAAGCGACTCGACCGCGCGTGAGTTGGTTGCTCGGCCAACCATCACGCGGGCGCCAATCCGGTTGCGGCAGGCCGATGCAGTGGTCAGCGGTAGATACCTTCTCGCAGCGCGGTCGCCACTGCGCTGGTGCGATCGGTGACGCTCAGCTTGCGGTAGATGGACCGGAGGTGACTCTTGACGGTCTCATCACCGATCACCAGCTTGTTGGCGATAGCACGGTTAGGCAGGCCATTCACTATGTACGAAAGGATTTCACTTTCCCGGGGCGTCAAGCCCTGTCTCGCCCCGGGCCAGAACTGGCCTGGCTGGACGCGCCCGGCCGTATCGGCGAGACGCGCGGCCATCCCCGCGTCGATCGCGATCTCGCCGTCGCGGACTGACTCCACTTGCCGGACCAACTCGTCGCTGGTGATACTTTTGAGCAGATACCCTGACGCACCGACACGCATGGCCTGGAATACGTACTGCTCGTCGTCATACACCGACAGCATCACGACCTTGCGCTCGGGGTTGCGCTGGCGCAGTGTCAGACATAGGTCGAGCCCGCTGCAGCCCCTCATCCGGATGTCACACAGCACCACCTCGGGGTCGAGACTCTCCACGATCTTCGGGGCGTGTTCCGATCCCACCGCGTGTCCGACGACGCGGACCCTGCTCCTGAAGCCGGCCAGCATCGCCTTCAGCCCCTCGATGACCACTTCGTGGTCATCGACCAACACAACCCGCACCGGTGCCGTGACCTCTGCCACCATGACGACACGATAAAGGCTACCAAGCACATTCACCACTGAAATCCGATGTTTGACAGCTCTTTTACCCCGCCGCACCCCCGCATCGGGGGAACCTGCCCAGCGATTTAATCCTTAGGGTCGCCGGTGATTCATGAGGAGGATGGAGTGGATACACGCGCGCCGATGATCGTCGCTTCAGTTCTGCCGGCCGACTTTTCGGAGCTCGGCCATCAAGTCAAGCTGCTGGAGAAGTCCGGTGTGGACCGAATTCAATGGGACGTGATGGACGGCCGATTCGTTCCGAATCTCACCTTCGGGCCTGACGTCATCGCCGCCAACCGCGGGCACGTTACGCTGGGCTTCGAGGCGCATCTGATGGTCGAGGAGCCCGACCCCATGCTGAACCGGTGGGTCGATGCTGGTTGCGAGATCGTCATCGTGCACGCTGAGTCAACCCGTCACCTGCACCGCACCCTTTGCGCCGTACGCGATCTCGGGGCCCGGCCCGGCATTGCCATCAATCCGGCCACGCCCATAGATGCCGTCACTCATGTGCTCCACCTGGCCGACCTGCTCCTCGTGATGACCGTCAATCCGGGGTTCGGCGGCCAACGGTACCTCGCTGAGATGGAGCCGAAAATCGCCGCGGCTCGCGCTGAAATCGACCGCCGTGGCTTGGAAATCGAACTCGAGGTGGATGGCGGCATCGGGAACGCGACGATTGCTGGCGCCGCCGGCGCCGGGGCGGACGTCTTCTGCGCGGGCTCGGCACTGTTTAGCGGTCCAGAGACGATGGCTGACCGCGTGACGTCGTTGCGGGAGGCGGCCAGCGTAGGAGCGGGCCGGCGATGAACAGTCCGACAACCATCCCCGCCGCCCGACAGCCTGCGACCGACGAGGTCGATGAGCTAGCAGTCGCGACGCTGCGATTTTTGGCCGTCGACATGGTGCAGGCGGCCGAAAGTGGTCACCCCGGCCTGCCGCTGGGTGCCGCTCCCGCCGGGTGGGTGTTGTGGTCGCGACACCTGCGACACGACCCGGCTGAGCCACGCTGGCCGGACCGTGACCGGTTTGTGTTGTCTGCAGGCCACGGCTCGGCGCTGCTCTACGGGCTGCTCCATCTGTTCGGCTACGGCCTTGCGCTGGCCGAGTTGCGCCAATTCCGTCAGCTTGGCTCCAGGACCCCCGGCCACCCCGAATATCTCCACACACCGGGAGTGGAGACGACTACCGGTCCGTTGGGGCAGGGTTTGGCGAACGCGGTCGGAATGGCGCTGGCCGAGCGGATGTTGGCAGCACGATGCAACAGCGCGGAGTATCTCGTCGTCGATCATCGGACCTGGGTGCTCGCCAGTGACGGCGATCTCATGGAGGGAATCAGCCATGAGGCCGCCTCGTTGGCCGGGCGGCTCGGCCTGGGCCGGTTGACTGTGATATTCGACGACAACGATGTCACCATCGACGGTCCAGCCCAACGTTCTTGCCGCGACGACCCGTGCGGGCGGTTCGCCGCCTATGGCTGGCACACGGTCTCGGTCGAGGACGGCAACGACATCGCGGCCATCGACGCCGCGCTCACCGAGGCTCGCGCTGTCGAGTCGGCTCCCACGCTGATCCGGCTCCGCACCACCATCGGTTATGGCGCGGGCGAGGTGGAAGGGACATCGAAGGCACATGGCAGCCCACTGGGCACCGACGCGGTCGCGGCGATGCGTGAGCGCTTCGGTTGGCCCGGCAAGCTTTTCTACGTTCCCGAATCAGTGCGGTCGGCCACCGCCGCCCTGGCGGCACACGGGGCGGAGTTACGAGCTGAATGGCTGCAACGCCATGCCCACTGGTGTACTGCGCATCCGCAACTGGCGAGCGATTACCCACTGGACCGGCCACCCGCGCCCCGAGACGGCGAGGGTTTGGCTACGTCGGTGGAGCGCAGCACGAGCACCGCGGTCGCGACGCGCCGTGCGTCGGGTGTGGCGTTGAATGCACTCGCGAAGACATTCCCGGCGCTTGTCGGTGGCTCGGCTGATCTAGCCGCATCGACCAACACCGCGATCCCCGGTGGGGATGTCAGCGCCGACAACTATGCCGGCCGCACCATCCATTTCGGTGTCCGTGAGCATGCGATGGCCGCGGCAATGAACGGCATGGCGTTGCATGGTGGGCTGCGGCCATTCGGCAGCACCTTCCTCGTCTTCGCAGATTACCTGCGGCCGGCGCTGCGACTTTCCGCGTTGATGCGCCAACCGGTGATTTACGTCTTCAGCCATGATTCGGTCTACGTGGGCGAGGACGGGCCGACGCATCAGCCGGTTGAACAACTCGAATCGCTGCGCATCATCCCGGGTTTGACGGTATTGCGGCCTGCGGATGCGGCCGAGACAGCGGTGGCGTGGGAGCTCGCTGTCACCAACACCTCCGGCCCAACCGCCCTGGTGTTGACCCGGCAGGATGTGCCGGTACTCCCGGGATCCGACATAAGCCAGCTGCGCCACAACGGCTTCCGGGTAGTGCAAGGCGGGCCGAACCCCGACGTCATCCTGGCGGCCAGCGGTTCGGAGGTGGCGTTGGCGTTGCAGGCGGCCGACCTCCTGGCGTCACGCGACATCCACGCCACGGTCATCTCGGTGATGTGGCGAGAACGACTGCAGAGCGCACTGGCCTCCGGGCACCAATTTCTTGGCGACGCACCGGTGGTTTGGGTCGAAGCCGGGGTACCGACCGGATGGCGTGCCATTGCTCGCGATCGTGACACGGTCATCGGTCTGGATCGGTTCGGTGAAAGCGGCCCCGGAGGCCGGGTTGCCCAGCACCTGGGGCTGACACCCACTGCAATCGCCGACGCGGCCGGCGGGGTGTTGGGCCGCCCAGCACGCAACCCGTGACGGCACGCGGCGCACCGGCAGGCAGACAGCGGCCCCCGATTGACCGGACAGTGCCGTGGCTTAGGGCGCTGTCACGGGTGGGGCGCTTTCGGTACCGGGGGCAGGCCGAACGGTACCGTCGGAGGGCCTTTGGGTGCCGGCGTGCAATCTGTTCTGCGGATTCTGCGATTTCGGTACGCACGGAATGCCGTAAAAGAACGGGTACTGCAGTGTCTCGGGTGAACAAATCAGGTGCGGCGCGTCGGCGGCAAAATCTGGGTGCCCAGCGCCCGCCGACACCGCAATATCTTTAGATCCGCCCGGGTTTGTGGTGGCACCAGCGTCACCGGAGAAGATGGTTGACGAAAGCAACGCAACCGAAAAGCCGGCAACGACCGTACCAAGGATACGCGTAATACGACGATTCATAAAACAGCTCCATCAAAAAATTGACGATCTACCGCCGTAATGTGCTCCGACGTCTCTCGGCAGGGCGGTTAGACAGATGTCTTTGTGCGGATGTTGCAGTGTTGCAGCCTTGCAACGCAGCTTCCAACGCGGCGGTCCGCGGAGTGATTCCTAGACCTCGGCGGAGGATCTAGGTGATCTTGGTCAAGTATCGACGTCGAGTGTGCGCTGAACCACTCCGGTGGTTCAGCGTTTGCCGGGTGGCCGCGCGCCTTTGGCGATGCCGAGGCCCT
>CAZPZQ010000054.1:0-14636 GCA_964590745.1 uncultured Mycobacterium sp.
GGCGGTCAGCGTCGGGTTGTCGACGAACACGGTGCCGGTGCCGATCACGATCGCGTCGGCGGCGGCGCGCCGCCGATGCAGGTCGGCCCGGGCCGCCTCACTGGTGATCCACTGGCTGGATCCGTCGGCGGCGGCGCTGCGCCCATCGATGCTGGTGGCGTACTTCCACGTCAAATGCGGCAACCCGGTGCGCTGCTTGTGCAGCCACTCCCGCAGCGGCCCGGCTGCCACCGCGTCGGCCTGCACCCCGGCGATCACCTGCACCCCGGCTGCGGCCAGCCGCGCTGCACCGCCGGCCGCAATCGGGTTGGGGTCGGTGACCGCGTAAACCACCTGGGCTACGCCGGCGGCCAACAGCGCGTCCACACACGGCGGCGTCCTGCCGTGGTGGTTGCAGGGCTCCAGGGTGACCACCGCGGTACCGCCGGCGGCCAGCTTTCCGGCGCGGCGCAACGCCACCACTTCGGCGTGGGCGTGCCCGACGGGTTGAGTGCCGCCGACGCCGGCCACCCGGCCGGCCCGGTCCAAGATCACCGCACCGGCCGGCGGGTTGGGGTAGGTGCTGCCCTTGACCCGCTCGGCCCGCTCAATGGCCAACCGCATCGCCTCGTCGTGGCTGAAGGCGTGGTCGGCGCCGTGCGCTGGGCTCATCGGTGCAGGTGCGACGACGCGGCAACGGCGCGCCGGCGCAGTGCTTCGACCGCCGCGGCCGGGTCGTCGGCGCTGTAGACCGCCGATCCGGCGACGAAACAGTCAACCCCGGCCTCGGCGGCCTGTTCGATGGTGTCGGCGTTGATGCCGCCGTCGATCTCGACCAAGACGGTCAGCTCGCCGGAGTCGACCAGCTTGCGCAGCGTGCGCACTTTGCCCAGCACCTCGGGCATGAAGGCCTGCCCGCCGAACCCGGGCTCCACCGACATCACCAGCAAGGTGTCGAAGGCGGGCAAGATCTCCAGGTAGGGCTCCAACGGGGTGCCCGGCTTGACGCTCAGCCCGGCTTTGCCGCCGGCGGCGCGGATGTCCCGAGCGATCGCGACCGGGTTGTCGGTGGCCTCGGCGTGGAAGGTGACGTTGTGAGCGCCCGCTTCGGCGTAGGGCGGTGCCCAGCGATCCGGGTTCTCGATCATCAGGTGGCAGTCCATCGGGATGTCGGTCACTTTGAGCAGGCTTTCCACCACCGGCAGACCGATGGTGAGGTTCGGCACGAAGTGGCCGTCCATCACTTCGACGTGCAGCCAGTCCGCGCCGGTCACCGCGGCGGCTTCGTCGGCGAGGCGGGCGAAATCGGCGGCCAGGATGGACGGCGCGATCATCGCTGCCCGGGTCCGGTGCGACATGGGTTTGAGCCTACTGGGGACGCCGCACCTGCAGAGCCGCGGCGAACATCGCGTCGGTGCCATGCCGGTGCGGCCACAACTGCACATGCGGGCCGTCACCCAGGCCGGGGCCGAGTGCATCGGCCGGGGCGAACAGCGGGCGGGCGTCCAGCGCGGACACCGGATGGCGCCGTAACGCGTCACCGATCACTCCCACGGTTTCGGCCAGGTGCGGTGAGCAGGTGGCGTACAGCACCACGCCGCCGGGCCGGGTCAACCCGATCGCGGCGGCCAGCAGGTCTCGCTGCGACGCGGTCAAGGCGGGGATGTCGGTGGGTTGGCGCCGCCAGCGCGCTTCCGGCCGGCGCCGCAGCGCGCCCAGGCCGGTGCAGGGCGCGTCGACCAGCACCCGGTCGAAGTCGGGTGCCAGGCCGGTGCGGCGCCCATCGGCGGTCACCACGTCAACCGGCAGTCCGCGGGTGTTGTCGGCCACCAGTGCCGCTCGGGTGGCGGATTGCTCGACTGCGGTGACTCGCGCCCCGACGTCGGCACCGAGAGCGGCCAGCAGCGCGGTCTTGCCGCCCGGCCCGGCACACAGGTCCAGCCAGCGCCCGGCGTCGTCTGCCACCGGGGCCAGCGTCAGTGCCCGGGCGACCAACTGGCTGCCTTCGTCTTGTACCAGAGCATGCCCGTCGCGCACCGGGGCCAGCCGGGCCGGGTCACCGCCCGGCAGGTACACCGCGTACGGCGAATATCGGCCCACTGTGCCGTGCACTGCCGCGGCCAGCTCGGCGGCGGTCAGCATCCCCGGCCGCGCCGCCAGGTGCACCTGGGGGCGCTCGTCGTTGGCGGCCAGTGCGGCGTCCAGTTCGCCGGCCGCCGCACCCAGCGCGTCGGCGAAGGCCTGGGCGATCCAGCGCGGGTGCGCGCGCACAAATGCGGTGTGGCCCACCGGGTCGGCTGCCGGGTCGGGCGCCAGCTCGTCCACCCAGGATGCTTCGTCGCGCGCGGCGATAGTGCGCAACACGCCGTTGACGAATCCTGCTCGGGCCGAGTCGAATTCGATGCCAGCCTGTTCGACGGTGGTGGACACCGCGGCGTGTGTGCCCACCCGGGTGCGCAGCAACTGATAGCTACCCAACCGCAGCAGATCCAGCAGGGCCGGATTGATCGCGTCGATCGGCCGTGCGGCGGCCGCGCCGATGATCGCGTCCAGCAGCCCACGGGTGCGGCAGGTGCCGTACGTCAGCTCGGTGGCGAACGCGGCGTCCCGGCCACTGAGCCCGCGCTCGCGCAGTAGTGCCGGCAACGCCAGGTTCGCGTAGGCGTCGCGTTCGGAAACCGCCCGCAGCACATCGAATGCCGCACGGCGGGCCGGATCGAGCGGCGTGCGGCGCGGTTTGCGGTGCGGCGGTTTTCGGACCGGTCGACTCATGACGCTCGCACCGCGGAGTCCAACCGCGCGCCGCGAGCCCAGTCCGCCGCATCCATCGGTTTCTTTCCGGGCGGCTGGACGCGCTCTAGCCGAACCGGATCCGATCCGGTACCGATCCACACGTGGTGGCGGTCGACGCGCAAGTGCCCGGGCTGCAACGACGCTGGCGGGTTGGTGTCGACGCGCACCGGCCCCAGCTTGACCCGCAGATCGCCGATCAGGGTCCACGCGCCCGGATGCGGGGTGACCGCGCGGATGCGCCGCTCGACCACGTGGGCTGGCAGGTCCCAACGCACCCTGGCCTGTTCCACGGTGACCTTGGCCGCATAGCTGACCCCGTCGGCCGATTGCGGCACCGGGGTGAGCGTGCCGTCGGCGATGCCGTCCAGCGTCCGCATCAACAGTTCGGCACCGGACACCGCCAGCCGGTCCAGCAGGTCGCCGGCGGTGTCGGTGGGTCGGATCGGCTCGGTGACCACCCCGTACACCGGGCCGGTGTCCAATGCCGGTTCGATCCGAAACGTGGTGGCGCCGGTGACGGTGTCCCCAGCCGCGATCGCGGCCTGCACCGGGGCGGCCCCGCGCCACGCGGGCAGCAGCGAAAAGTGCAGATTGATCCAGCCGTGTCGGGGCACCGCGAGCAGCTCGTCGCGCAGCAGCGCGCCGTAGGCCACCACCGGACAACAATCGGGCGCCAGTTCGGCGAGCGCGGCGACGGCCTCGGCGGAATTGGGTTTCGCCGGTCGCAGCACCGCGATACCGCGGTCAAGCGCCAGCTGCGCCACCGGCGACGGATGCGGCGTGCCGTGCCGACCGGAAGCCGCGTCGGGCCGGGTCAGCACGGCGACCACGTCATGCCGCGGCGAGTCGATCAGGCCCCGCAGTGCAGGCAGCGCGGCTTGCGGGGTGCCGGCGAAGACGAGACGCATTGGGCCAGTCTAGGAAGACCCCACCCCGCACTCCTGGTCCGTCGAACCCCGGCGCCGAGCTTGACCGTCCGGTGACCGAACTGGAATTAACCGTCGATTTGTCTGGTTGCTGGAGAAGAGTAATCTGATCAGCGTCTACGGACCGTCGAGCTAACACCGACGATGCTGCTAGATCATTTTTCGATCCGCCAGACGAAGTTCTTCCTTACGATTTATCTGCTCGTCTGGAGTACTGCCCATGAGTACCGGCACCGCCTTTGACCTTGACGCCGACCTTGACACCGACCTTGACACCGACCTTGACACCGACCTTGACACCGACCTTGACACCGTCGTCTGTCAGCCGGCTGACCACACCGAAATCACCGAGTCCGGGCCCAGCCGGGCCGCCCGGCTGATTTTTGATGCGACGCGGATGACGGTGCACCCGGCGGTGGCCATCAGCTGTCACGCCCTGCAGTTGCCGTTGCCGTTCAGCGTTCTCGACCACGCCGCCCGTGCGATACCCGCCCCGCATGGGCTGGCCCGTACCGCGGTGACGCTGCCGCACGCCAGCGCCGAACTGATCCGCGCGCGCGGCGTCGCGCGACGCACCGGCCGGGTGGTGCTGTACTGCCACGGGGGGGCATTCCTGTGCTGCGGCATAAACACTCATCTGCGACTCATCGACAAGCTGTCGGGTTTCGCCGACAGCCCGATCCTGGCGGTCAACTACCGTATGCTGCCGAGGCACACCATCAAGATGAGTCTCGACGACTGCTACGACGCCTACCACTGGCTGCGTCGGCATGGTTACCGCGCCGAGCAGATCGTGATCGGGGGCGATTCAGCGGGCGGGTACCTGGCGTTCGCACTCGCGCAAGCGTTGTTGCAGGAGGGTGAGCAGCCCGCGGCGCTGACCCTGATGTCGCCGCTGCTGCAACTCGCGGCGGAGCGCCCCGACGCCCACGGGCCGATGTTGCCGCACGAGGCGTTCGCGGCGTTGACCGCACTGATTGCCACGCACGACGTATCGCTGTACGAACCGCTGGACCACATCCGTCCCGGCCTGCCGCCGACGCTGATCCACGTCTCGGGCGCGGAAGAATTGGCCCACGACGCCCGACTGGCCGCTCGCAAGCTGGCCGCCGCTGGGGTGCCTGCCGAGGTGCGGGTCTGGCCGGGCCAGATTCACGTCTTCCAGATCGCTGCGCCGCTGGTTCGCGAGGCCACCCGGTCGCTTCGGCAGATCGGCGCCTACATCCGGGCAGCGGTACCGGCAGGTCAGCCGGTGGCCGCCGCTGGAAATCGAGCGCCCTGCGCGTAACGGTGGAGCGCAGCAGCGGGCGACAGCCGAGGACCCGAGCAGGGTCACCAACTCTCCCAATGGGTCACCTCGGTCACCGGCAGTCGCTTGGCCGGTCGAAAGTCGGTTCCCTTGGTGTAGCCGATGGCGATCAGCGCCCCCTGGCTGTATTCGTCGTGCGGGATGCCGAGCACGTCGGCGGCTTGCTTTTCCCCATCACCGATCAGGTGCAGCGTCGTCCAGCACGACCCGAGCCCGCGGGAACGCAGTGCCAGACAGAAACTCCACACCGCGGGGAACAGCGACGCCCAAAACGAAGCGCTTTTAGCCAGCGGGGCGTTTTCCACCCGGCCTTCCAGACACGGGATCATCAGCACCGGCACCTCGTGCAGGTTCTCCGCCAGGTACATCACTGAGTCGGTGACGAACTCGCGCCGCGCGGTGCGAATGTCGCCCTCGCCGTAGTCCGGTATCGACCCGCCCATCTTGACGTAGACCTCGGCGCCGGCCCGGTAGATGTCGGCGATCGCCTGCTTGTTGACCGGATCGGTGACGAACACCCATTGCCAACCCTGCGCATTAGATCCGGTCGGCGCCTGCAGGGCCAGTTCCAGACACTCCATCAGCACTTCGCGGGGCACCGGCTTGTCCAGGTCGAGCCGTTTGCGCACTGAGCGGGTGGTGGCCAGGACCTGGTCGACTGACAGATCAAGAGACATGTAGCTAGGCTACATTTAGTACGACTCCGACCTGAAAGGCGCCCCGCCCCATGACGATTACCGCGACCTCCATCTCGCATGTTCGCCTTACCGTCAGTGACATCCAACGGTCCCGCGACTTCTACGAGAGGGTGTTCGGATGGCCGGTGGCAATGCAGGTCCCGGCCGACGCCGACGAGGCCACCCGCCAGCAGTACGAGTTCCTCTACGGCGGGGTCATCTACGACATCGGTGGCACGTTGATCGGGCTACGTCCGGTCGCGAACGACTCGTTCGACGAAAACCGGGTGGGCTTGGACCATCTCGCGCTCAACGTGGCCAACAAGGGCCAACTCGACGCAGCGGCTGCACATCTGGACGCGCTCGGGGTCAATCACGAACCCGTCAAAGACATCGGCTTGATGTACATCCTGGAGTTTCGCGATCCGGACAACATCGCCCTGGAACTCGTCGCGCCGAAATAGCCGGCGTCAGCGAGCATCTCGGCACCCGCTGTCCGGCCAGCTGCCCGGAACCAGCGGCAGCCGCGATGCGGTACCGAACTGGTCGGCCACCGTTTCAAGTCCGGTCGCCTGGGCGTCGGCTCGCGATAGCGTGCCGGTGAAGCCGAGGCGTCCGACACCTTGGTCCGAGACCGCCGTCGGCGCGGTCGGCCGGTCATCCAGGGCTACCCAGTCCGGTTCGATTTCGACGTCCATCTGCCCGGACTGCTCGCTGTCGCCGCGGCGCGCTGCGCCGCGGCGTCGGCGCTCCCGCGGCTGCCTTCGGCTTGTCGACCGCGATCCCGCCGCGGCGGTGGCGTCCTCGGACTCGGACGCCTTCCGCTCGGCACTGGAGCGAGCGCCGGTGCTGGCTCCCGAGCCGAACCCCGTCCCGGGCGGCCCAACCAGGTAAGGCGGGAAGAACCCGGCCCCGCCGGCCGGTGCCGGCGGAAAACCTGCGGTGGCGCTCGTTACGGCTGCCGGCGCAGCTGCCGAGGCCGGCGCCGGTGCCGAGGCGGGAGCCGCCGGCAGCGCGGCCACGGCAGTCATCGCCGGCGCTGGCCAGCCGCCGGACCACACCGGCGCGGTGGGAACGGCAACGGCCGCAGGCTGCGGCAGACCGGTCAGCCCGGCCAGACCGGCCAACCCGCCCAGCCCACCGACCGAACCAACAGGGGCCGCCGTCGCCGCGGCTGCCGCCACCAGGAGCTGCGGGGACTGGCTCAACGCGGTGGCGAACTGGGCTACGTGGGTGGGCCAGTCGAACAAGGCCAGGGCGGCCACATACTGCAATGCCTGCAACGCCTGTCCCGGGTTCTGCGTCACCTGCAGAAAGTCCTCGAACAGTTCCAGGGATCTGGCCAGGTACCAGATCGGTTCGGCCGCATTCGAATAGTAGTCGTAGACATGCCCGTTGAGGGTGCCGGCGGCGGGGTCCCAATGGGCACCGAAGTTTTGCAGGATCTGCGCCACAAAGGTGGTCACCGGGTTGGAGATCATCGGGTCGTGTGCCACTGGACTATCGGATATGCCAAGGCTTTTCAGGATCGGCTCCAGCGCATCCAACAGTCCCTGCAGCGGATTGGCCGACCGCCCCGCCGATGCGTCTTGTGCCGGGGCTGCCGATGCCAGGATCTGCGGCGCCGGGACGGCGGGCGGCGTCGCCGTCACCGCCGCCTCGGCAACGGCCTGATAGCTGCCCATTGTGGTGGCAGCCCGGATCCACATCTGGACATAGTCGGCTTCGTTCAGCGCGATCGGGATGGTGTTCACGCCGAAGAAATTCGTCGACACCAGCACCGCGTGCGTCGCGTGATTGGCGGCCAGCTCGGCCAGGCTGGGCATGGCCGCCTGCGCGGTCACATACGCCGCAGCGCCGGCCTCATGCTGAGCGGCCAGCACGGCGCTGTCGGCGCCGGCCTGCTGCAGCCACGTCGCATGGCGCACGGTGGCACTGACATAGGACTCGGCAGCCGGACCTGCCCAGACCCCGGCTTGTACCTCGGCGACCAGCTGGCCGAGTTCGGCGGCCGCGTCGGTGTACGCAGCAGCCAGTGCGCGCCATGACCCGGCCGCGCTGAGCAGCGATCCGACTCCGGGCCCACTGTTCAACAGTGCCGAATGCACCTCGGGCGGCGAGGCCATCCACACCACGGCGCTCACCGGCCGCCCGCCATAGCGCGTTCCTTTCCAGTCGATTTTGGGAAGCCTAACTTTTTTATTCGACTACTGACAAGAACACTGCGCGATTTGACTTGCCGATGATTGACGTGAGATTTAGATCACAGTAGATTGGGAAAAAACGAAGAATCTTCGGTCGTCGTGTTCCGCTCAAGCCAGGAGTGATCCGCATGTCTCGTCGGTCTCGCAACGTGCAGCACCAACCGCGCATCGCGACGGGCGGCCCACACCGGCGAGCCACCCGTCTCGTCGCGCTCACCACTGGTGCGGTGCTCGCCAGCGCCACCCTGGTCGGCGCCGCCGCGGCGCCGCAGCCATCGCGTCCGGAACCGGTGCCGGTCGCGCAGGTGTCCGACGTCGAGTTCACCGCCTTCGGTATCCCCGAGTTCGACCGGATCGTCCTCGAGGTGGTGCAGCATCTGTTGCGGTTCACCGGTCTCGGCGATCTGACCGTGCCGGAGCTGGTCAAGGCCCTCGGACTGGGCGGCGTGACACCGAATGAGGTGCTGGCTCTGCCCGGGTCCGACCTGCAGTTCGGCGACCTGACGCTGAGCGACCTGACCCACTTCCGGCTGATCGGTGACCAGCCGGTGGACCTGCTGCTGGCTTCGGCGGGACTGGACAGTGAGACCACGCTGAGCGCCGCGGCGGACAAGCTGTGGATCGGCGGCCAGTCGGTGACAGACTTGCTGAAGATCTGGGGGCTGGACACCAACTCGACGCTGCAGCAGGCGGCCGATGCGCTGTCGATCGGTAACCAGCCGCTGTCCGGCCTGGTGAGCCTGGCCGGGCTGACGAACCACACCACGTTGAGCAGCGCGGCGGCCAGCCTGGGCCTCGCCGACCAGCCGGTGTCGAGCCTGATGAACCTAGCCGGGCTCAGCGACGTCACCACCTTGACCGAGGCGGCCACCAGCCTCGGGATGAGCGAGACCGAGATCAACGATCTGCTCAGCAGCTGGGGTGTCGGAGCGCTGAACCTCAACGACTTCCTGGCCAACCTCAACATCGCGCCGACTGAACTGCTTCAGATCCTGGGCCTTGATCCGAACAGCCTGGGTGCGCTGTGGGATTCGACGACGGACTCGTTCGCCGCCGACACCACCGTGCAAGAGTTCGCTACCGAGACCCATTTGGGCGACCAGACGGTGGCGGACTTTCTGTCCGGCCACGACCTAGGCGGCGCGACGCTCGGCGACGCGCTGGCGACCATCGGGCTCAACGACCACAGCACGGTGGCCGACCTGCTGGGCGCCATCAGCATGGGCGACACCACGCTGGGCGGGTTGCTGGACGGCTTCGGCGTCGACCCGGTGCAGGGCACCGTCAACGATCTGCTGAGCACCGTCGGACTCGGCGGCACCACATTCGGTGACCTGCTTGGCGACTTCGGGCTTGGCGATACCGCCACGGTCGATGACATGCTGAACAGCTTCGGCTTCGGCAACTCGACGATCGGCGACCTGTTCCACACCTTCGGGCTCGGCGACGACGCCACCCTCGGCGCCGTGGTGGCCGCCTTCGGGGCCGACGGCACCACGCTGGACGGGCTGGTCAACGCGCTCGGCATCGGCGACACCGGCCTGGGTGAGCTGGCGACCGACCTGTTCGGCAGCACCAGCCTGAACGACCTGGTGGCCGATATGCTGGCCGCGCTGGGTTAACTCGCGGGAGCCGGGCCGGGCTCAACCGATGTGCAGCGGATCGACCTGCACTCGCACCGGATAGTGGCCTTGCCTGGCGCTGAGCACACCGATCCCGCTGCGCAATGCTGCCGCCAACGCCAGCCCGTGGTCCCGACTGACCCGGGCCAACACCCGAACCACCCCCAGCTCGGCCGGGATCCCCGCCGGACGGCGGACCCCGGGCGGCAGCGGCACCGGGCCGAGCAGATCGGTGCCGTCGGGCAGTCGCGCCTCGTCCAGCAGTGCGGTCACCGACTCCGGGTCGCCGTCCAGGGCAGCGATGTGCACACTGGGCGGCAGTCCGACTTCGGTACGAGCGGTGAGCTCAGCGTCGGCGTGGCCGACCGGATCCCACCGCAGCAGCGCCTGAACGGTCGGGATCGAGGATTCGGCGACCACCATCACCGTCCCGCCGTCGGCCCGGGGCCGTACCAGCGCCGCAGCCGCCATCCAGCGCCGCAGGGTGTCTTCGGCTGCGCGCAGGTCTTGGCGGCCCAGCAATGCCCAGCTGTCCAGCAGCAGCGCTGCCCCGTACCGGTCGGGAGCCTGCGGCTCGGCGCCCGGGGTGGCGATCACCAGAGCCGGTCCACTCTTGATTCGGGTCATGACCGCGTCACCCGCTGACGTGACGACGGTCGTGCCCTGGAAGGCTCGGCCGAGTTCTTCGGCGGTGCGCCGAGCGCCGACGACCACGGCGCGCACGGCATCAGACCCGCAGCGCACACAGCGCAGCGCCGGCTCGGTCCGCCCGCACCACCGGCAGACCGCGGCAGCGCCCCGGCTGGGCAACGACAGCGGGCCGGTGCAGTGCCGGCACCGGGCGATCGCGCGGCAGCGTCCGCAGGCCAAGGCCGGCAGATATCCCCGGCGCGGCACCTGCACCAGCACCGGCGCACCAACTGCAAGGGCGCTGCGGGCGGTGCGCAGCGCAATCAGCGGAAGCCGGGCGTTCCGCGCGGCCGGGTCGCCATATTCGGCATAGCCGCCGTCGTCCAGTGGCATCACCCGCGCGGTTGCCGCACGCACCACCGACCGTGGTGCGACCACCTCGTGAGCCCAGCCGCCGCGGACCAGCGCGTGCGCCTCGGCGGTACGGGCGTACCCGCCGATCAGCGCGGCGCAGCCGACCAGATGTGCGCGCAGCATCGCCACCTCACGGGCATGCGGATACGGCGCTCGCGGCTCGGCCAGGCTGTCGTCTCCGTCGTCCCACACCAGCACCAGACCCAAGTCGGCGATCGGCGCGAAGACGGCGCTGCGAGTGCCAATCACCAATCGGGCGTTGCCGCGCAGCACGGCCAGCCAACGCCGGTACCGCGCCGCCGGACCCAGACCCGCCGACAGCGCCACCACGCTCCGTTCGTCGAACCGGGCCGCGGCGGCGTGCCACAACGCGTCCACAGCTCGTTGATCGGGCAGGACCGCCAGCGCCGTCCGCCCGGCCTGGATGGTCTGCACGGCGGCGTCGGTGAGCCGGTCGGCCCATGGTTCGCCGGGCAGCGCCTGCCAGACAGCCCGGGCGGCGCGGCCGTCGCGCAGCGCGGCCAGCAGGCGGCCGCCTTGGGCATAGCGCTGCCAGCCCGTTGGATCAACCGCCGGCAGCACCGGAAGGGTTGGCGCGGAGACGGTTTCACGCTCCACCCGGGCGTGCCGGGGCGGTACCGCCAGCCGCAGCACGTCCGCGCGGCTGCCGGCGTATCGAGCAGCGACTGCTTCGACCAGGTGGCGAACCTCCGCGGTGAGCACCGGCTCCGGGGAGACCACCCGCTCCAGTCGGCCCAGCTTGCCGACGTGGTCGGTGTCGGCGCGCCGCTCCCACAAGTAGGCGTCGACCAGCCGACCGTGAAACCTGACCCGCACCCGCACACCGGGCTGCGCGCCGGCGGACTGCTCATCGGTGACCAGGTAGTCGAACTCGCGGTCCAGGTGCGGCACCGACAACATCGGCAGTACCCGGGCAATCGGCTTGGCCACCCCTGCGCGAGCGTGCGTGTCTCCGTCCGGCACGCCGGGCTAAGCCTCGTTTTCCGGCACGCTCGGGATCGGCCGGCCGAAGAAGAAACCGGCCGTGATGAGCACCTGCGCCGCCGCGTAGCCCCACCAGACCGGCACCGCGAGCGCCTCGTTGCCGAGGACGAACCGATCGATGCCGATCATCGCGTCGGACACCGCGAAACACACCGCGCCAACCGCCGTCCACCGGGTCGGCAGGTCGGCCAGCAACGCCGCGCACACCATCGCAGCCAGCACCCCGATATAGACCACCACCTGCACCACCAACCCTTCGCGGGCCAGCCCGGGCCAAAACCACACCAGCAGCGCGAGACAGGCCAGGCAGGTCAGCCCGACACCGATCAGCCGCCCGACCGACGGCTCGGCCAGCGGCAACAGTGCACCCAGGAAACACAGGTGAGCCAGCAGAAATGCCGTCAGGCCGGCGACGAACGATGCCTCCCACCACGGAATGGCCAGCAGCCAATCGCCGGTCGCCGACAGCGCCAGCGCCGGGATCAACCAGCGCGCTTCACGCAAGATCGGGTGCGCAGCAGCGGCGACCACCAAAAGCGCCGCCATCGCGGCCTTGAATGCGGGTTGGCCGACCCAGTGACCGGTCAGCTCGGCGCCCGGTGTCGACCGCAAGGCAATCACCGTCAGGAATATCCCGTAACCCACGCCGGTCCAGGCAGCGAACGCCCAGGCACCGGACACCATTGGCGGTACGTACGGTGTCCCTATGCCGGCTGCAGACGATCGCCCAGGTGTCGACCCCATATTGCTGAAAGTACTGGACGTCGTTCCGTATCGGTTGTCTCTGGACGACGGCGTCGACGCCGCCCGCCGCCGGCTCAGCGAGCTGCCTCGCCGGCCGGTGCACCCGGAACTGCGCGTTGCGCACCGCACCATCCCCGGCCCGGCCGGCGATCTGCGGCTGCGCATCTACTGGCCGCCGGGCGAACGGTCCGACCACCCGGTGGTGGTCTTTTTCCACGGTGGCGGCTTCGTCGCCGGCGACCTGGACACCCACGACGGCACCGCACGACAGCACGCAGTGGGTGCCGAAGCGGTGGTGGTGTCGGTGGACTATCGGCTGGCGCCCGAACATCCCTATCCGGCGGCCGTGCAGGACGCCCTGGCCGCCACCGAGTGGGTTTGGGCGCACGCCGGCGAGTTGGCAGCCGACCCGGATCGGCTTGCGGTGGCCGGCGATTCGGCGGGCGGCACACTGGCGGCGGTGGTCGCCCAGCTGGCCCGCGATGCCGGCGGGCCGCCGATTGTCTTTCAACTGCTCTGGTACCCGGCCACCACCTACGACACCTCGCTGCCGTCGTTCACCGAAAACGCCGACGCGCTGGTGGTGGACCGCAAAGCCATCGCGCAGTTGAGCCGCTGCTATGCCGGTGATGTCGATCTGGGTAACCCGCCGCCGATGCTGGCGCCGGCCCGTGCCACCAACCTGGCCGGACTGCCGCCCGCCTACATCGGGGTCGCCGGCCACGATCCACTGCGCGACGACGGCATCCGGTACGGCACCCTGCTGGCCGGCGCCGGGGTGGCCGTGCACGTGCACAATGCCGAGACACTGGTGCACGGCTACCTGGGCTACGCCGGCGTGGTGCCGGCGGCCACCGAGGCCGCCGATCGCGGCTTGGCGGCATTGCAAGCCGGCTTGAAAGCAGCCCGGCACCGGTCGTAAGCCATACAGTTGGGTATGGCCAGCACGCCGCCCGACTACCACACCCTGATCGTTGGTGCCGGATTCTCCGGCATCGGTTCCGCCATCACGCTCGACCGGGCGGGTCTGTCCGACTACCTGGTCATCGAGGACGGTGCCGAGCCGGGCGGCACCTGGTACTGGAACACCTATCCCGGTATCGCGGTCGACATCCCGTCGTTCTCCTACCAGTTCTCGTTCGAGCAGAGTCCGAACTGGACGCGGACCTATGCGCCCGGACCGGAGTTGAAGGCCTACGCCGATCACTGCGTCGACAAGTACGGTATTCGCCCCAACATCCGGTTCAGCACCAAGGTTCTCACCGCCGACTTCGACGACGAGCGCGCCGTCTGGCGGGTGCAGACCGATCCCGGCGGCGAGATCACCGCCCGGTTTTTGATCAATGCCAGCGGTGCGCTGACCACGCCGAAGTTACCCGACATCACCGGAGTCGACAGTTTCGGCGGGGTGAGTATGCACACCGCCCGCTGGGATCACTCCCAGGATCTGACCGGTAAACGGGTGGCTGTCATCGGGACCGGTGCGTCGGCGGTGCAGGTGATTCCGGAGATCGCTCCGATCGCCGCTCAGCTCACGGTGTTTCAGCGCACGCCGATCTGGTGCTTCCCGAAGCTGGACGTCGCGCTGCCGGCGCCGGCCCGGTGGGCGATGCGCGTGCCCGGTGGCATGGCGCTGCAGCGGCTGGCCAGCCAGGCCTTCGTCGAGGCGACGTTCCCCATTGCGGCGCAATACTTCACGGTATTCCCGCTGGCGAAGCGGATGGCGTCGGCGGGCCGGGCCTACTTGCGCCAGCAGGTGCATGACCCGGTGGTGCGTGACAAACTCACCCCTCGGTACGCGGTTGGCTGCAAACGCCCCGGTTTTCACAACACCTACCTGTCCACGTTCAACCGCGACAACGTGCGGCTGGTCACCGAGCCGATCGACACGATCACCGAGACCGGCGTGACCACCACCGACGGTCAGACGCACGACGTCGACGTGCTGATTCTGGCCACCGGGTTCAAGGTGATGGACACCGACAGCGTGCCTACCTTCTCGGTCACCGGTGCCGGCGGGCAGTCGTTGGCCCGGTTCTGGGACGAACACCGGCTGCAGGCCTACGAAGGTGTCAGCGTGCCCGGCTTCCCGAACCTGTTCACCGTTTTCGGGCCGTACGGATATGTCGGATCGTCGTATTTCGCGTTGATCGAAACCCAGACGCACCACATCGTCCGATGCCTGGACCGGGCGCGGCGCAGCGGCGCGACCCGGGTCGAGGTCAAAGCGGAAGCCAACGCCCGCTACTTCGCCGAGATGATGCGAAAGCGGCACCGTCAGGTGTTCTGGCAGGACAGCTGCCGGCTGGCCAACAGCTACTACTTCGACAAGA
>CAZPZQ010000055.1:0-14128 GCA_964590745.1 uncultured Mycobacterium sp.
GCCTTGAGGTCGAACGTGTAGTAGTGGGAGTAGGCGCACTGGACGAGGTAGCCGCCGCTGGTGTGCACGATTCCTTTGGGTGTTCCGGTGGTACCGGACGTGTACAGCAAAAACAGCGGGTGTTCGGCGTCGAAGGCCGCCGGGGTGTGGTCCGGCGATGCCGAGTCGACCACATCGTGCCACCACAGGTCGCGGTCCTCGTTCCACGCCACATCGATGCCGGTACGGCGTACCACCAGGACGTGCTGCACCGTGTCGGCAGCCGAAACTGCTTCGTCCGCAGCGGCTTTGAGCGGCATCGGCTTGCCGCGCCGGTATTGTCCGTCGGCGGTGATCACCAGTTTCGCCTGTGCGTCGTCGATTCGAGCCCGCAGTGCGTGCGCGGAAAAGCCGGCGAACACCACGCTGTGCAACACCCCCAACCGGGCACAAGCCAGCATCGCGACGACGGCCTCGGGGATCATTGGTAAATAGATCGCCACTCGGTCGCCGGCGGTCAAGCCGAGTCCGGCCAGCGCGTTGGCCGCCCTGGACACCTCGGCGAGCAGGGCCGCATAGGTGATGATGCGACTCTCGCCGACCGGTTCGCCTTCCCAGTGGATGGCCACCCGGTCGCCGTAACCCGCGTCGACGTGCCGGTCCACACAGTTGTACGCAACGTTGAGTTGGCCGTCGGCGAACCACCGTGCGAACGGCGCCGCCGAGTAGTCCAGCACCTGAGTGAACGGTGTGGTCCAGGTCAATCGTCTGGCCTGAGCAGCCCAGAACCCCAACCGGTCGTGCTCGGCGTCACGGTAAAGCTCAGCGCGCGCATTCGACTGCGCGGCGAACTCTGCGGACGGGGGGTACGACGTTGGCACGACTCGACTGTATAAGCTGCTCTGGCGCCGCCGCCGGGATGGCACGCGCCGCGGCTTTCGGAGAACCGGGATTGTCCCGGGTGGTCAATTTTTTGTATTGAACTGTCAAGACTTCGACCGCGCCGATCATCTACGGTTTGCCAGTGCGCGGTGGCCCTCATCGATCGGCAGGTCCGGTACGGCCAACGGCCACAAGGAGATCGACTGGTGAACAGCAGAGACAAAGCCACCGGGAACACTGGCTGCTAAGGCGACACCTGTGGAGCGCGCAGCCTTGGGATCCGGTACCTTACCGGCGGTTTCCGGTCAGCTCGCCGCAGTCGACGGCCACGGCGTTTTTGATCGATTCGGCCAGGCCCTTGACATTCCGTTAAGGCTCGCATAATGATTGCCTAACGGCAAACTACGCTGACACTATTTGAGAGATAAGCAGCATGCCAGTTAAGCATGTCGGTCGGGTCGGTCCCGTTGTCGCTGTGGTCGGCGCCAGCGTCATCGCGGTCACCCGGATGACGGCGCCTATGCCGGACGTCCAGTCGCTCGCCGTTCAGCTCGCCGCCGGCGGTGAACACACCGACATCGTCATCGACATGGTGCGGCATGCCGAAATGGTGTCGCCGTTCGAGAATCTGCTTACCCCGTCGCCGGATCATCCCGGAGCTCCGCTCAGTGACGTAGGCCTGCAGCAGGCGCAGGACGTCGGACACCGGCTCTTCAGTGAACTCGGCCCAGTCGCCGGCATCTTTTCCGGACAGGGCATCCGAGTAACCGAGACCGCCGCCCCGTTCGCCGGCTTGGAAGGCGTCGACGGCACCCCCGCCGATGTGCAGCTACTGCCCGGCCTCGACGAAGTCGACAGCGGCGTCTACGCGCTCGATCCGATTGAAAGCCTCGGCGGCCGGCTGGCCTTTCTCACCGTGGGTGCGTGGTCGCTGGGCGCGCCGCTGGGTTTGGCGTTGGTGCCGGGCCCGGGCTCGCATGACGCCAACGGGATCGTGCTGGACGAACGATTCAACGACGCTATCCAGACGATGTACGACCACGCGGTAAACAGCGAGGTCATCAGCGACAATGGGCACCTCACCGATGTGGCGTTCAGCAGCACGGCATCGATCTTCGCCTGGGTGATGATGAACACCAAGAACCCCGATCTGCCTTTCTTCCTGAACCTCCTCGCTGAGGCACGCAGCGTCCCGAACGGACAGTCCACGGTCTTCCTGCCCAACACCGCCATCGTCGAAATCAAAGGCAACCCCGACGATGGTTGGACGTTGGTCAGTTGGGACGGGCATGACATCTCGCCCGACCCGGGACTGCTGACAGCGTTGTTCGTCGACGTGCGTGACGTAATGCTGCCGGCCCAAGCTGCGCTCTGGCACATCTGGGAGGCCATCCTCGGCGGCGACCAGCAGACCATCACCGACGCGGTTCAGACCGGTTTCGACCAGGTCGGCTCGGCGTTGGCGCACTTCCCCGAAGCGGTGTTCAACGACATCGTCAACGCCGTCACCAACGTCGAGGCCGGTGCGGCCTTCAGCGATCTGTTCAGTTAGGGGTGTTCAGATGCGGATCACGCCGGGCTGCTGCGCAACCGCCGGTGTTGCACTAGTCGGGGCCGGCGTTGTTGCGGTCACGCCGGCAACATCCTCGCTGCCAGACGTTCGAACGCCCGACATTGCGCTGAGCAGTGGCGAACACACCGACATCGTCATCGACATCGTGCGGCACGGACAGCGCATGCCGCCGTTCAATACGGTGGTCACGCCCTCCCCAGACCACCCCGGACCCCCGCTCAGCGAACTCGGTCAGCAACAGGCGCAGGACGTGGCGGCTCAACTCCACGACAAGCTCGGCGACCAGGTGGCCGGAATTTTCTCCGGGCAGGCTATCCGGGACATCGATACCGCAGCACCGTTCGCCGCTCTGCAGAACATGGCTGACCAGGTGCAGATACTGCCCGGCCTCAATGAGATCGACAGTGGCATCTATGCGGGCGCGCCGCTGACCAGCCTCGGCGGCTGGCTGTATGAACTGACCCCGTTGATGTGGTCGTTGTTCGGCTTGGTGTTAACGCCCATCCCGGGCTCCGGTGAGGACTACAACGGCGTGGTGTTCAATGACAAGTTCACCGACGCGGTCCAAACCATGTATCAGGTCGCCATGGCCAATCCGGTGCCCAGCGCCGACGGCCACATCACCGCAGTGGCGTTCAACAACGAAGCGGATGTCGCCGCATGGGTGGCGATGAACGTCAAAAACCCCGATATCTCGTTCCTCTTACCCCGCACCCTGGAAACACTGTTCAGCGGTAATGATGGCTACCCGCTGCTGTCCAATGGCGGGGTCATTGAGATCGAGGGCAATCCCACCGACGGCTGGACCCTGGTCAACTGGGACGGACACCCCATCCCCGCCGATCCGGGGTTACTGACCAAACTGCTCGCGGACTTGCGAGATCTGATCATCGCGCCGCAAACGGCGGCCTGGCACATTTGGGAAGCAGTCCTCGGCGGCGATCCGGCGACCATCGAGAGCGCGTTGCACACCGGAATCGAAAACGTCGGTGCCGCGATCATTCAATTCCCCCAATCGGTGTTCAACGACATAGCCGACGCTTTGTCGAATCTCGGAGCCGACACCGCCGGGCCGGCGGCAAGCGAGACCACCGCGACGCTCAGCGACGTCATGGCGGCATTGATCTAGGAGTGCGCCGGAGTTACCCGCGGCGACCTGCGGGCCAGGTCGATGTCGCGATCAGGTCACCACGGTCGACGGCCGCGTCTCGATGCTGGTAGACCCGGGCGTAGTCGTCGCTGCTCACCATGTCGCGGAAAGCCGCCGGCGACGGGTATTCCACCACCACAATTGCATCTCACCACGGCCGCCCGTGGTCACCGACGATGAGTTGCTGGGTGAAACCAGCGTAACGAACGGTGGCGCCGGCCTGCTTCAGCAACGGAGCCACCTCCTGCCCGTAGCGCAGATAATGTTGCACGCCGTCAGGTTTCTTGAACTGCAGCAGGTTCACCATCACGACCGGGGCGTCGGGCGGAAGCGCCGTGCGGGCGGCGGACTGCTCGGCGGTGGGCTGCAATGGGTCGCTCATCTGAATCTCCTCCGGGCGGGGGCTCTTGACACTTCAGGACAACCATTTGACAATCCACGACATGTCGGTCGTGCGCTCGACGGCGTTGTCGAACTATCCGCGACTGGTCACCGAACTTGGCGGTGATCCAGATAAACTGCTGCGAGCTGCTGGTATTCGCCCGCAGGACATCGACAACTTTGATGTATGTCTTCCGTTGCGAGCCGTCCTGGGAGCGATCGAGTCAGCTGCCGAGGCCACCGCCACACCGGATTTCGGGCGTCAGCTGGCACAGCGACAAGGTATCGAGATTATCGGCCCGGTCGGTGCGGCGGCCCGCACCGCGGCCACCGTCGCGGACGCGTTGGGCATCTTCAGCACCTACCTGTCGGCATACAGTCCCGCGATTGGGCTGAGTCTGGTGGCGCTGGACAACGGGCAGCGGTCCTTCATCAACTTCGAGTTTCTGCTCGATCGGGTGCCGATCTGTCCACAGAGTGTCGAGTTGGCGCTCGGTGTCTCGCTCCGGGTGTTGCGGTTTCTGCTCGGCGCGGACTACACCCCGTTGTCAGTTCATCTGCCGCACGGCCCGCTAGCTCCGGTCCGGGGGTACAGCGAATACTTTGGTTGCAAAGTCTATTTCGCCGAACGAACTACCGGTATCGCCATCAAAATGGCGGATCTGCGCCGGCCCTTGCACCGGGACGACGTGGCACACCGCGCCCTGGTCGAGTACCTCAAGAGCATTACCATCAATGAAATCGGCTTTGCTCAATCGATCCGTTCGATGGTCCGACAGCTGCTGCCGACCGGGCGCACCGGGTTAGGCGTTGTCGCCGGCCAGCTCAACCTGCACCCGAAAACATTGCAGCGCCGGCTCGCCGACGAGGGAACCACGTTCGCCGTGCTGGTCGACCGAGTCCGCAAGGAAGCCGCCGGACGGTACCTGCGCGACACACAGGTCAGCCTTTCCCACCTCGCCCGAGAACTCGGCTACGCCGAGCAGAGCGTGCTCACCCGGTCCTGTCAGCGCTGGTTCGGTTGCGGCCCAGCCGATTACCGCAAGCGGTTACAGCTCGCCGGCGCCGAATCAGACTGAACCGCACAGCTGGCCGGTGACATATGGGCAACCGTCACGGAACCAGATCGAAAGAGAATCCAGCGGTGTTCGGCGTCAACTCAGCGGCCAGGGCGATGCTGTCGGCGGGACTGGCTAGCGTGCGTAGCAGCGCTTGATTGAGATCTAACAGCGAAACCCACAGCGGCACTGACTCGCTCAGCGGTGCGATGCCGCTGGGCGCATTCATTATCGCGACCGCGAGGTCGTCCCGCGCGTTGAGGATGCCGGCGGTGATGCTGGTAGCCGGGTCGGTCAGGGACTGGTTGAACACCGCGGCAAGGCCGTGCATGCCGGTGCCCAGTGCTGCTGACAGCTGCGACGGATCGCCGGACGATAGGGCGCTTTGCACCGCTTCGGTGGTCTGTGCGCCGAGAACGTGGAGGCGCTCCAGCAACAAGATGGTGGGCAACTCGATGTCTTTGATGGCCAGCGGCAGGTTGTTGATCAGCGCCGACAGCGTGCCGGCCGGGTTGGCCAGGATGTCGTTGGCGACGCTGACCAGGTTGGGGCTGAACGCCGGTGTGAGCCGGTCCAGCATCGAAGGCACGTCGTGCTGACCGCCGAATATCTGATCGAATTGTTCGGCGCCCACCGCCGCTTTGACCTGGTCGTACATCAGGTTCGCGCCCACCCATGAAATCCCGTGCGCCTGATCGTGCGCGTAGCCGTACTCGAACAGCCGCTCCTGGAGATCGGCAGCTCGTTCCGCCGGGGTAACCAGGGGGGTGTCAGCGGGCAGCAACTTGCCGATCTCGTTCTCGACATCGGCGACATTGACGAGCTCCGTCTGTACCGGGGTGGCCGGGACAGGGCCGGTAACGTTCTGCCAGCGCAGCCACACACCTCCGTGCTCGATACCGGAGTTATCCACCCAGTTGGCGACACCCGGGTCCTGATCGCTGATGACGTAGTAGGTGAAGCCATCCGCGGCATGGAAAGCCTGGGTATTGTTGAGATTTCCAAAGGCAGTCACAAACGGAGCGGTCCGTCCCCAGGCGTCGGCAAGCATGATGCTCGAGTACGTGGCTTCGATGTCCGGTACTTGGACGATCAGCGCCTGATCGGGCTCAAGTGAGAAGTTGCCCAGACTGGTCAGCTGGTTCGACAGCAGCGGCCCGGGTATATGTTCGGTGGTCGGTGCTATGTCGGAGAACGTGTTGATGGCAACGCTGTTGACGCCCGCGAACTGCCCGAGGTAGCTACCGGAAAGGTTTTCTCTCAGTAGGTTCGCCGCGATGGTACTGAGCATCGACGAGAGCTGTTCGTCCGACAGCAACGGAAAGGTAAGTACACCCGAGCCGCCCACCTCCTCGATAGAGAAGCTGTCGTGTATCTGTCCCCAGTCGCCGAGCGTGTCACGGACGACCACCGTATTGGCCCCGGCGGTATCGACCCAGTTACCCGGCGATATACCAGGTGGCGCAGCAGAACTCAGGACAATCGTGTAGCTGCCGTCGGCATTGGGTGTCGCGTTCGCCAAATCGATGCCAGGTGCCAGCGGCTCGAAATCGGTCGTCACGCCGTCGCCCGAGTTGGCCAGGAAGGTCACATCCTGAGTGCCGGATCCCGGGTAAATCGTGATCTCGTATGTCTTGGCGGGATCCACCGGCAGCGAGCTGTAAAAGTTGTCCGGATTGTTGTAGGTCAAGAACGGTTGCGGATCGGCGGCGTTAGCGGACCACGGGTACGGAGCCCAGGGTATGACCACATCGTTGAACTCGTGCCGGGCCAGCATGTTGAGCGATGATGCGAACATCGTGCCGGCCAACATCTGCTGATATGCGGGCAGCATGGCGAGATCCGACTGGGTGATAAAGGGAAAAGCACTGTTGGTGTCGGTGATGCGCTGTTGTGCGTCGGTGAGTTGATCGATGACGGGTGCCAGCGGACTGGCCAGCAGTCGCACCGGGCTGGTGAGCACCGGTCCGACGGCGCTGGCCTGCGGCGTCACCACCATCACCAACGTGGCGGCCGCCAGTGCCATCGTGGCACCGGCGGCCCGCGCACTTCCGCGCTGCCGGTCTGGCGCGGCAGTCGATCGCCTAGTCAGTTTGGTCAATGACATCCGTTCCTTCCGGTGTACTTGGCCAACTTCAGGGCAGCAAGTCCGAGGCCAGCGCAGCGGCGCTCGGCGCCAGATCGACGCTAAACGGTGAGGCGACGTCCGCCCAGTCCAAGAGCGTGCCGCCAGCGGCCGGGTTGAGCGGTGCGCTGAAATCCTCAGCGGCCGGCTTAAGCGTGTGCGACACCGCTTGAAGCAGCGCTTGATTCAGCTCGGACAGCGAATTCCACAGGGTGTTGCTCGGGGCGGTGGAACTGCTTGCGTTCAAGATCGCCACCGCTAGATCATCGCGGGCGTTGAGGAGGCCGGCGGTGATGCTGGTGGCCGGATCGGTCAGCGCTTGGTCGAAGACCCTGCCCAGCCCTTCAATGCCGGTTCCCAGATCCGCGAACACCTGTGACAGGCCGCCCGACGACATGTCGTCGGGCATCGCCTGGACAGTCTGCTGGACCACTCCGAGAAGCCGCAGCAGTGTCAAAACGGTGGGCAACTCGACGTCTTTGACCGCCAACGGAAGGTTGTTCATCAAGGCGGTTAGGCTGGCACCCGGGTCGGCCATCATGTGGTTGGCGACGTTGACCAGGTTGGGAGTCAGCTCGGGTCCCAGGCGATCCAAGACCGAAGGTACGCCGCTCTGCCCGCCGAATATCTCATGAAACTGGTCGGCTCCCATCGCTGCCTTGACCTGATCGATCTGCAGGTTGGCGCCGATCCAGGACATGTTGTGGCTCTGATTCAGCGCGTAGTCGTATTCGAACAGCCGCTCCGGTAGGTCGGCGGCGCGTTCAGCAGCCGTAACGATCGGGGTGTCAGCCGGCAGGAAGCTGCCGATCTCGTTCTTGACATCAGCGACATTGACGACCTGCGTTTGAATTTCGGTGTCGGCGACAGTGCCGGAGACGTTGATGAACCGCAAGTAGACCTCGCCGTCGGCGAGCCCGGAATTGTCGACCCAGTTGGCGACCCCCGGATCCTGGCTGCTGATGACGTAATAGGTGAAGCCGTCCGGGTCATGGAAAGCTTGAGTGTTGTTCAGACTGCCCTGCACCGTCGCGTACGGGGAAGTCTGCGCCCATGCGTCGGCAACCTCGAAGCCGGTGTAGCCGGCCTGGATGTCGGGCACCTTGACGATGAGGGCCTGGTCGGGACCGAGCACGAAGTGGCCGCCACTGCTCAACTGGCCCGGCAGTAGTGAACCCAGCTCTCCCATGCCGGGCACGTTGCTGATGGTTTCTTTGATCGGAGTGAACGTGTTAGCCGGCAGCTCGGCGAAGACCCGCTGAGTGTTGAAGTAGGTGCCGGCGGCATTGAGGTTGGCCAAGTTCGCGGCCACGGTGTTGATCAAAGACGCCAATTGGTCGTCGGTCAGATGCGGCAGTGCGCTCGTTGCCGCCGGGCCACCCACTTGCTGCATGGAGAGGTCGTTGTGAATCAAGCCCCAGTCACCGAGGCTGTCCCGCACGATGACCCGGTCCGCCCCGTCGATGTCGACCCAGTTGCCCGCAGCTATATCCGGCGGCTGAGTGGCGCTCAGCGTGATGGCGTACGTACCGTCGGAATTGGGTGTCGCGTTTGCCAAGTCGATTGCGCCCGGAAGAAAGGTGTAATCAGACGTCAGACCGTTGCCCGCGTTCGGGGTGAAGGTCATGTCGCCGGTCCCGGGGCCCGGATGGACGGTGACGACATAGGTCTGACTCGAGTCGACCGCCAGGGGACTGTACAGATTGTCCGGATTCGCCAAAGTTATGAAGGCTTGCGGATCGGCGGCCGGGGCATTCCAGGCGTACGGGCCGTACCGGACGATAGTATCCGACGCCTCCCCGCGGGCCTGCTCGCCGAGCGCGAGGGCGAACATGGTCAGCGCGAGGTTCTGCACATAGCCCGGCAGCCGGGTCAGATCGAACGCGGTGATGAACGAGTAGCCACTGTTGATGTCCTCGACCTGCTGCTGCGCGTCCACCAGTTGAGCGATCGCAGCTTGCAGCGGATTCGACGGGTCCGGCGCCGCCGTCTCGGACGTGGCGAGTTGTATCGCGCGTGCCTGGCTGTCGGGCGGGACAGCGACCAGTGCAGCCGTGGTAATCACGACGGCACCGCCGACCGCCGCCACAGTGCTGGTGACAAAGACAGAGTGGGCAACGAGATCCATCAAGGTGCCCCATCCACCCGGTTCAATCTCAGGGCCGTCCTAACGTAGTCTGTGGTGTCTTTTACATAACGGTGGGCGGTAACCGGAGTTTTGGTCTTGACAGTTCAAGACAAACCTTTGACATTTCAGGACATGAGATGGGTCGGCGCCAGACACACCGGCCTCGGCGCCCGCGGTATCGTGACAGTCCATGGTCGGAGCGCGGCGATTTAACCCGAAGCGGCATCGGCGCACCACCCGGTTGCGGCGGAGCGCGGCGGTCGGCCGCCCGGCTGCGGAGCGGCGCGGGTGATCGACGACCCACTGGCCCCGCTGCTGGACCTGCCCGGCGTCGTCGAAGCCAGCGAACAGGCACACGATGCGCTGGCCAGGGTGCATCGGCATCGGGCCAACCTGCGCGGTTGGCGAGTGACCGCTGCCGAGGCGGCGCTGCGGTCCGCGCGGGCGTCATCGGTGCTTGACGGCGGCCCCACCCAAGTCGACGACTCCGCGGCCGGCGATCCGATTTTCGCCGGCGCGCTGCGGGTGGCCCAAGCCATGGAGGGCGGCGACACCAACCTGGTCGGGGTATGGCAACGAGCACCGATGCAGGCATTGGCGCGGCTGCACATGCTGGCCGCCGCCGATCAGGTGGACCACGAAGATCTGTTAGGGCGGCCGCATGCGGGCGATGGGATCGGGCCGCGGTTGCAACTGTTGGCCGAACTGGCGACCGGTGCTACCCGGGTGCCGTCGGCGGTGTTTGCCGCGGTGGCGCACGGTGAGTTACTGACGCTGGCGCCGTTCGGCAGCGCCGACGGGGTGGTTGCCCGCGCGGTATCGCGACTGGTCACCATCGCCGGTGGACTGGACCCGCACGGGCTGGGTGTCCCGGAGGTGATCTGGATGCGCGGTGCGGGGGAATACCGCGCCGCCGCACGCGGCTTCGCCACCGGGACACCCGACGGTGTCACCGCCTGGCTGTTGCTGTGTTGCCGCGCATTGCAGGCCGGTGCCCGAGAAGCACTGTCGATCGCGGAAGCGGTCGGCGCGGGCACCCGACACTGACGGCTGGTGGCCGCTGGACAATACCTGGTAAGGCAGCAAAGCGGGCGACGTCCGGACAGCTCCGGCTCGTCGCCCGCCGACACGGGGCGCGGTTACCATGCGTGCACCATGGGGTTGCGTGGGTGGCCTCGGCGACATTGCGGTGCACCTCCGGCGGTGACTCCACCCAAAGAGCCATCATGCCGGCCGCGATCCGCAATCTCGCAGGCCCGCAACACTTCTGCCATCTTCGCGGCTGTAGCTTCCGCGTGGGTACCGGGCTCCGTGCTGGAAAGTCTGGCTCGGGAGATCGACCCTTCTCTTCCGGATCGACCTTGGCCTCACCGGACTTTCGTGATTCCTTTCTACTACGTGCTTGGTGAAACAGCAAGGCTCAGCCGGGGATCCACTGCGCGGGCAGCGCCGGATCGCGGCGTGATCGCTGTTCGGTCGGCTTCAGAAAGCCAGCCGACGAAGCAGTGAGTAGGTGAGTGCGCCGGCTGCCACCGCGCCGGCGCCGACCGCTGCGGTGGTAGCCAGTGCGGCGCCCGAGGGGGCGCTGATCCGGTCCCGCAAGGAAACCGGACGAGAGAACGTCAACACCGGCCACCCCCGCGCGGCCGCCTCCTTGCGCAGCGCACGGTCCGGATTCACCGCGGCCGGATGGCCCACCGCGCGCAGCATGGGCAGGTCGGTGATCGAGTCGGAGTAGGCGTAGCAGTGCTCCAGTGCGTAGCCTTCGCGGGCGGCTAGTTCGCGGACGGCCTCCGCTTTGCCCTCACCGAAGCAGTAGAACGCCACCTCGCCGGTGTACTTGCCGTCCACGATGACCATTCGAGTTGCCATGGCATGGGTGGCGCCCAGCGCGCGCGCGATCGGCGCCACGATCTCCTCACCGGACGCCGACACCACCACCACGTCGCGTCCGCACAGTTTGTGGTCGGAGATGAGTTGGGCGGCCTCGCCGAAAACCAGCGGCGTGACGATGTCGTGCAGCGTCTCATCAATGATCGTCTTCACCTGGTCCACACTCCAGCCGGCGCACATGTCGGTCAGGTGGGTGCGCATCCGGGCCATCTGGTCGTGATCGGCACCGGACAACATGAACAGAAACTGCGCGTAACTGGATTTGAGAACCGTTCGGCGGCTGATCAAGCCCTGCTCGAAGAACGGTTTGCTGAATGCCAGCGTGCTGGATTTGGCGATCACCGTCTTGTCCAGGTCGAAAAATGCGGCCGTCCGCGCCGGGGCGTCGACGACCGGCGGCGTGGCTGTGGTCGTTTGCTGAGGGCTGCCCGGCCCCGAGACGGTCATCGGCCCAGCATAGGTGCCGGGCTTGGCCGGCCGGGTCTTAGTCGACGAAACGCCAGATCACCAGCAGATCACCACCATGGCGGTGGGCACCTCCACCGACCGGCGCGGTTTGGCTCATCGCGCTACTTCCTGCCCGGCAACCCTTGTGCCGGGCGGGCCTCCTGTGTGTATAGTGAACATCACTCGGCTTATGCCGAGGGTGCATCGGCCCGACCCCCCGGGGCTGATGCACGACGACCCTCGCCTCCTCCCCCCCTGGCGGGGGTCGTCGCTTGTGATGGGTCGTTGTTCGCGGGCGCGGCGCACCGCTGCCCTAGAACGTGTTACAAAATTACTTCCAGCGAGATCTCGCGCGACAATGCACAGTGCGCATTCGCTCCACAGTCGGTCCGCATCGACTGGTGCCGGCTTCTCCGCCCGGGCACGGTTGCGGCATGAGCGCCCCGACTGGCCTGTTGGCCATTTTGACCCAGCCGGCCTTGCGCGATGAAGTGGACCGGATTGCCGCAGCGCTCGACTGTCGGGTGATTCACCTCACCGATCTGCAGACGGTCAGCCGAAAAACGTGGTCGGCAGCAGCCGCCGTGCTCCTCGACGAACCGGCTGCGGTCCGATCCGGAAGCTGCGTGCTGCCGCGCCGCTCCAACGTCATCGTGCTTACTGCCGCCGAACCCACCGGGAACACCTGGCGAGCAGCGGTGGCGGTGGGTGCGCACCGGGTGTTGACACTGCCCGCTGACGAGAACAACCTGGTTCGCCACCTTGCGGACGCCGTCGAAGCGGCGTGCGACGGGGAGCGTCGCGGCGATATCGTCGCCGTCATCGGGGGCCGCGGCGGCGCCGGAGCGTCGCTGTTCGCGGCCGCATTGGCACAGGCCGCCGGTGACGCGCTGCTGGTTGACCTCGACCCCTGGGCCGGCGGCATCGATTTGCTGGTCGGCACTGAAAACGCAACCGGGCTGCGGTGGCCCGAGCTGGCCCTGCAAGGCGGCCGGCTGGCCTGGCTCGCGGTGCGAGAAGCGCTGCCCCACCATCCCCGGCACCCGGGCGTCAGCATCTTGTCCGGCACCCGGCGCGCTTGCGAGTTGGATGCCCGCGCCGTCGACGCGGTGGTGGACGCGGGCCGACGCGGTGGTGTGGCGGTGGTCTGCGATCTGCCCCGGGGCGCGACCGACGCCGCCGAAACGGCCCTGGAACTCGCGGATCTCGTGGTGCTGGTCAGCCCGTGCGATGTCCGGGCGTGTGCCGCCAGTGCGGCAATCGTGCCCCGGCTGCGGGCTGCCAACCCGAATATCGGACTGGTGGTGCGCGGACCGTCGCCCGGCGGGCTGCGCGCGGTCGAGGTCGCCGAGATCAGCGGCGTGCCGCTGCTGACGACGATGCGCGCCGAGCCGCGGCTGATCGACCGGATAGAACATGACGGCCTGAGGTTGCCGCACCGATCAGCGCTAGCGGCGGCAGCCCGGCGGGTGCTCCGCATCTTGTCTGCCGGTCCTCGACCAGCCGCGATGAAAGCTACCGCGGCATGACGGGCACGCTGATCGACCGGGTTCGTGAGCGACTGGCCGCTGAATCGGTGCAGCCACGGCCTTACGAGATGGCCGCCGCAATCCGTGCCGAATCAGGCGGCATGCTCGGTGATACCGAAGTGCTGGCCAACCTTCGGCTGCTGCAAACCGAGCTGACCGGCGCTGGTGTGCTGGAACCGCTGCTATGCGCCGACGGCACCACCGATGTGCTGGTCACCGCACCCGATGCGGTCTGGTTCGACACCGGAACCGGTCTGCGGCGCAGCTCAATCCAATTCCCCGACGAAGCGGCGGTGCGGCGGCTGGCTCAGCGATTGGCGCTCGCCGCGGGCCGGCGGTTAGACGATGCGCAGCCATGGGTCGATGGCCAGTTGACCGGTATCGGCGCCGGCGACTTCGCGGTCCGGCTGCACGCGGTGTTGCCGCCGGTTGCGGCCGCCGGAACGTGCCTGTCGCTGCGGGTGCTCCGGCCGGCCACCCAGGACATCGCCGCCTTAACCGCGGCCGGCACGATCACTCCGCAAGCTGCCCGCTTGCTCGGTGACATCATCGACGCCAGGCTGGCGTTTCTGGTCACCGGCGGCACCGGCGCCGGCAAGACCACCCTGCTGGCAGCCATGTTGGCGGCGGTCTCCGCCGCTGAGCGCATTGTCTGCGTCGAGGACGCCGCCGAGTTGCAGCCACGGCACCCGCACCTGGTCAAGTTGGTCGCCCGGGCAGCCAACGTGGAAGGAGCCGGCGAGGTGACCTTGCGTCAGCTAGTCCGGCAGGCGTTGCGGATGCGGCCGGACCGCATCGTGGTCGGTGAGGTCAGGGGCGCCGAAGTGGTTGATTTGCTGTCCGCTCTCAACACCGGCCATGACGGCGGCGCTGGCACTGTGCACGCCAACAGCCCGCACGAGGTGCCGGCCCGCTTGGAGGCGTTGGCCGCGCTGGGCGGCCTGGACCGGGCCGCCCTGCACAGCCAGCTCGCCGCAGCGGTC